>JBEDCS010000203.1:0-2592 GCA_041176605.1 Bacteroidota bacterium | reverse complement strand
GCCAAAGATTTTGCCCAACAAATCAAAAACGCTTAATTCATATTTGAATGGCCATTGAACTTACCTCCAATTACCTGAGCCTTGAAGCGTTCGAGGATTTACTGAGAAGTACTGAACCACTCGAGCTGAGTGCCGAATTGAAAGAAGGCATTTTGAAATGCCGTGCTTATATCGATCAAAAGATTACGCAAACGGACCAACTTATTTATGGGGTCAATACAGGGTTTGGATCTTTGTGTGACACTGCCGTTGGCAAAGAAGACCTAGAAGCGTTGCAGCGCAACTTAGTTTGTTCACATGCTTGCGGTATTGGTGAAGAAGTTCCGCAAAATATCGTCAGGCGTATGTTATTGCTCAAAGTTTTGGGCTTGTCAAAAGGAGCGTCGGGCGTTCGCTTGGAAACCATTGAAAGGTTATTGTTTTTCTACAACAACAAGATTTACCCAAGGGTTTTTCAACAAGGTAGTTTGGGTGCCTCAGGTGATCTAGCGCCTTTAGCCCATTTGTCTTTGCCACTGATTGGTGAAGGTGAGGTATACATTGATAATCAATTACATAATTCATCTGAATTAAAGAAAAGATTTAACATTGACCCACTCGTATTACAATCCAAAGAAGGTCTTGCCTTGCTCAATGGCACACAATTTATGTCGGCCTATGCAAGTTACGCCATTGACAAAGCTTACCGTTTATTCGATGGTTTCAATCAGGTAGCAGCATTGTCTTTGGAAGCTTATGATGGCAGAAAAGAACCTTTTTCAGCAAATGTCAATGAAATCAGAAATCAAGAAGGTCAAATTCGGGTGGCAGCCTGGTTCAGAGAAACGCTCAAGGGCAGTCAAATCATTGCACAAGCCAAAGCACATGTCCAAGACCCTTATTCGTTTCGCTGCATTCCGCAGGTCCATGGCGCTAGCCTAGACACCCTACAACACGCCGCCAAAATTATTGAACGTGAAATTTCAGCGGTTACCGATAATCCGACCATTTTCTTCGAAGAAGATCAAGTGGTTTCTGCGGGTAATTTTCATGGCCAGCCCTTGGCCCTGATCCTAGACTTTATGGCAATTGCAATGGCCGAACTCGGCAGTATTTCAGAACGCAGAACCTACAAACTGATCTCTGGTACGCGTGGTTTGCCTCCGTTTTTAGTGAAAAATCCAGGGCTCAATTCAGGCCTCATGATCACGCAATATACGAGCGCTTCTATTGTCAGTCAGAACAAACAACTTTGTACGCCCGCTAGTATCGATACAATTGATAGCAGTAATGGCCAAGAAGACCACGTAAGTATGGGTGCCAATGCCGCAACAAAGCTCTACAGAGTTTTGGACAATTGCCAGAAAATTTTAGCCATTGAACTCATTCATGCTGCCCAAGGTCTAGAATTCAGACGTCCTTTACAAAGTTCCGTTTGGCTTGAAGATTTATATGCACAATTCAGGGGAGTCGTTCCGAGCCTAGATACTGACCGCATTTTGGCCACTGATATGCATGCAGCTTACGATTTTATTCAACAACTGACTAGCCATGACTGATTTTCAAGAAATCAATGAAACACCCAAAAGACCCGTATTTTTATTGGTTTTGGTCATCCTTTCGAGTATCAATATTGGCATCAGTTCAATTGGTTCCTTGACCGCCGTGTTGGGTGCAAAACCCGATGCTGAAATGGTTAAAAAAGCACTTCTAGACTACGCTGAAATGCGCGAGCAACTTGAAAAAGCGGGTGCCGCTGAATACACCTACATTGTGGATCAAATGCAAACGGTTACAACGCATATGTTCAATCATTTTCATACCTACAATTCGATACAATTGGTTTTTTTACTACTTGGTTTGACGGGTGTTATTTTAATGTTTCAGCGCAAAAGACTCGGCTTTCATTTTTACATCGTTTACAGCATTGGTTTGGTCTTATTGCCTTACTTTTTCAATTCTATGAATCAGATCCCTACCATTCTAACCGTTGTTGGCGTCTTATACGGAGCGGTTTGGGTCTTTATGTATGGTAGAAATCTGCATTGGATCAATAAATAAGTAAAGCCTAAAATATTTTTCCAGGATTCAAAATGCCATTTGGATCAAACACTGTTTTGATACCGCGCATTAAATCTAATCCCGTTTGGCTAAATGCTAAGTCCATGTAGGGCTTCTGAACCAAGCCAATACCATGTTCTCCAGAAATGGTTCCACCCATTTGAATGACCTCCGTAAAAAGCTCCCTGATAGCGGTGGTTAATTCTTCGTTCCAAAATGCTTCGCTGAGTTCACCTTTGATGATATTGACATGCAAATTGCCATCGCCTGCATGCCCATAACAAACCGATTCAAAACCATATTTTTGGCCTATTGCCTTTACTGTAGCGAGTAGTTTAGGTAATTGGTAACGAGGCACAACCGTATCTTCTTCTTTATAAACAGATTGTACTTTAACCGCCTCTCCAACTTTTCTACGCAAACTCCATAGTGCTGTTTTTTGTGCATCGGATTCAGCAAATAAAATTTCATCGGTCTGAAACTGATCCAAGACGGCCAAAATTCCCTCGCATTCTTTCATGAGTTGCTCGGGGTCAAAACCATCTACTTCAA
>JBEDCS010000202.1:0-9041 GCA_041176605.1 Bacteroidota bacterium | reverse complement strand
CACCGGAAAGGGTGATGGTACGGATAAAGTGACACTCAAAGAATTTGGCCAGGCTTTGCCTCGTATCATTATTGCACTCATTCTTGGCTTCGCCATTTCAGCGCCGCTAGAAATTAAAATTTTAGAGTCCGAGATTGATTCTGAACTGAGTGCCTATCAAAAAGAGTACGCAGAAAAACTGAATGGCCAGACAGATATCTTGTTCAAGCAGAAAGTGGCCAAACTCGAAAAAGATAAGGCTGAATACGAGAAGAAGTTGAAAGGGTATGAAGCTGAACTTAAAACCTACGACGATGAAATCGATGGTTTGATAGCAGTTCAACAAGCCGAGATGCAAGACAAGCGCGCATATGGTTTTGGCCCGGTTGCTCGTAAAATGCAAGCCGATATTGATACTAAACGTGCTGAAAAGGATAAGTTTATCAAATTGAAGGCAGCTGAGGTGGGTGCTTGGCGCAAACAACTTGACTTTGCCGACAACCAAATCAATCAAAATTCAGACGACCTTCGCCAGGCCTACAAAGACAACGAGAAGCGTTCGCATGGCTACGACGGTTTGTTGAAGCGCATTCAAATTTCCCATGAAATTGGTGGCTGGATTCCTTGGATTATTCTAGGCGTTTTCTTGTGTATTGAAATGGGCCCTATCTTCTTTAAAATGATGCTCAACAAAGGCCCATATGACTATATGGTAGAGAACTACAACAAAATGCGTCAGGTTGAAGCAGGTGTGATTTCAGAAAGCTTACTTTACGAAAGTGTGAATGGCATCATGCACATGGAGAAATATACCTACCTCGATTACGAAACGGCAAAAGCTGAAAGAGAGGAGAAAATGCTCAAGCAGAAGGAACTCAATAAACAGATCATTGAAGAATGGAATAAAAACACTTCAAAAGACATCAAGGAAAATCCTACGAAATACTTCCAAAACGATCAACAGGCTTAAGACTGCATGCTTCAAAATCTTGCCATTTATTTGCTTGGTTTGGAACCAAATTGCTATGACAAAGCAACACAACAAGAGAAGTCCTATATCAATTGGGTGCTCTTTTCTTTTGCTGCTGTATTAGTAGCTTGTTTGGCGGCTATGTTTGTGATTGGCTTATTTGTTTCGGGAAGCCAAATTATTGCTCTTTTGATCATGCTGTTAGGTACGTTTGTATTTGTGAGTATTTTTCGTTTTTCGCTGATATTGATCAAGCCGGAGCTAACGTTCTTGGTAAAACTCAATCAAACCGTACTGCAAACTACTTGGAAAGAAAAATGGCAGCAAATGATCATTGGCTTGAAGTCTTGGCGCACTTATTTCAAAACCATCCGCTGGAACCCAGATGTGGCCATTCCAGGTTTTACACTTGTCTTTAGGCTTTTTTACATGGGCTTGCTTGCATTTGTATTGGTGTTTCCGATTACGACCATTTTTCATTGGCAGCGCACCATGGCTTATAATCAAGAATTGCGAGACAAAGCACTGCAAGTTTATACCAAAGGTCTCGAAGAAAAAAGCACCTTAGTTGCTTTCGAGAGCGAAATCTCAACTTCAAAAAAGCTCAGTTGGTACGAGGATAAAGTCAGTGATGAGTATTTTACTATGCAGTTATTCAAGTATGCCAGTACCTATCCTGAATTCAAACTCATGGTTTGGTTGGTGGGTATCATCTTGTTTTTGCCGCACTTTTTCTTGTTTCGCATGATGCGCAAAAAAGAGTTTGTGTATCAGGCAGCTGTTCAGGCGCATTTCAAGCAACTTATTGAGGCCAATTACATGCAACTTGAAAAATCAGCGAAAAAAGTGCTTGCTAAATATGAACTTTTTGAGCCAGAGAAGCACCTGAAGTTTTTACAAAAAGGCAACCCATATAAGGAACAAATTGAACCTGTCGTCAGAGAAAATATTAGTTTCAAAGAATTACAGAACCAAATCAATACCCTGAACCCTACGGCATGAAAACAATAGTGACTTATTACAAAGGTGTAATGCGCTGTCAGTTTTCTACGCAGCGTGCCAAGGAATTGGGCAAAGAGCATCGTTCTATTTTTAGACACATTGCCCTTGAGCCAACTTTTGAATTATTTGCAACGGAGGAAATTACAGAAGAGGCTTATAAAAATGCAGTACTTGCCATCAATGAGTCTCCATTTTTACGCCACACCGAACGAGAAGTAGTTGATTATTACCACCAGGACTTAGCACCTGACGGCAAGCGCATGTATGCCGATGAAATTTGGATGGGCGTAGAAACAGCACCGCAAATTGTGGAGTCCAAGGCTTGGGATTGGCATAGTTTACGTTTTGATGCCATACCACCTAAGTTTTTACATGATTGTTTCTTGGCCTATCATCCGAATGCGAATCATGGCAGAATAGGTGGGCCTGTTTACCTCAAAAGAGTCCAGGAGTTAGACGAAAAAGGTAAAGAAGTTTTTGCAAAGGCAGATACAGAAGCAACAAGAGCAGTATTGCTTGAGAAACAAGGAATATTTCAAGAAACACGAGGTTGTGCTCGCAAGATATTTGGCTTTAATACGGGTCTAAAGAATTGGACAAATTCTATTTTTGGTGGCATTTTTGGTGCCAACTTAATTGGAAATGAGCCTAACGGTTGTATGCCGAGTTTATTCCCGAGCGGTTGCTCGGGTGCAGGTTGTCAGCGCTTTGGCTGCGGCATTCTGAGCCTTTTGGCAGCCTTAGCATTTTTATTTTGGTTGTTGCGCTGCCTACTTTTTGGTGATTGTGCAAACCAAGACCCCAACAAAGTTAGGGTGGTCGAGAAGATCGTACACGACACCATTTACGTAGAGAAAAACTCAAAAGTAGATACTGTTACCTATGTCGATGAAACGACCAATACTACGGTCAAAACAATCAGTTTACCTAACGTCCAATTTGAGAAAAATAAGGATAAATTGCTGCGTTCATCAATACCTCAACTCAATGAATTGGTTGCATACTTGATTGAAAACAAAGCGTTAAAGGCTGAAATTATTGGGCATACCGATGCAGATGGCGATGCCGAAGCCAACCGTATTTTGTCACAGAAAAGAGCTGAGGCCGTGCGCCAATACCTCATCAGAAATGGCGTAGAAGCAAGCCGAGTAAAAGCAACAGGAAAAGGAGAAACAGAGCCCGTTACTGATAACAGCACTGCTGAAGGGAGGGCCATGAATAGAAGGGTAGAGGTCAAACTATCACAGGCTAGTTCTACCAAAACCACCCGAACGCAAGAACAACGAAGACAAGAATAGTGGCAAATCCGCACATCAAATATTACAAAGCAACGTTCAGCGGCATTTTTAATAGCCGTGAGCAAGCGCATTTGCCCTATTACCAGTTCAATGAGATAGAGTGGGAGCAATTGAAATTTGAAAATCACGAACTCATAGATTTTTACGAGGCATGGGAAGAACAAACCAGTAATTCTTGGTACAGAAAAACACTCAAGCCCTATAAAAACATGTTCTTATCCAGGCAATGGGTTTGGCGTTGGCCCAAGCTGATTTCTGCCCGAGACTTCCCCTGGATTCGCGGCGTCAAATGGCAAAGACCTGTTTTTAGAAAAAGACCGCATTTGGTGATTCCAATTAATGAGCAATTCCAATTGCATGAAACACTGCACGAGGTTATTCTCAAACAAATTGCATTTGTAGAGGAGGGAGAAGAATGGTTTGGCGGTTACAGGAGGGCTCAAGGTGTGGCCTTATTTCAGATTCATCTAGACCCACCTAAAAAACAAAAACCAGTACCTATTGTATCTGAAGTACAACCTGTTGCTGAAAATACAGTTGTAGATGGTAATTTAAATATCCAAGATACCAATACAGGGGTTACCAATATTTGGTCTATCAATCAGCAATTACAGGAGGAAGCTAGCGTTATTTCTCCGGTTCAGGCGCCGTTGCAAATGAGCCCGAAAGGCAATCGCCGTTGGCGTTGGTTTGTATTGTTGTGGTTATTGTTCTGTCTGTGGAAAGCACCTGCTTTGCTTGTGCCTAGTTTACTCATCTTTGGTGCTATTGCATTTTACCGCTACTTTAGAAAAGCATGCTTGGGCTTATTAGTCTCTTTGTTTTTATTCGGGATTGTTGGCTATGTCTTGATGCAGATTTTACCCGGTCAGGGAGACAACCAAGAAGCGGTCAAAACGGAAGATGGCAATATTAAAATTTTGCCTCCTAAACCGACAGACAACAAAGATCTTCTTTCTGAAAAAGAAATTACCTGGTGGGATTTCATCCGCAATAAATACGCTATTTCCTATGCCACGAGCGCAACGAGTTTCTTTGAGTCTGAAACGGCTCATGCCCAAAAAGCAGAGCAAATCCAGGCGCAAAGTAGTGTAGAATATTACCGTCAATTGTATGCCGCTATGCAGGCCATGGATGCACCGAAATTAGACAGCATCATAGACAAGTTCAGAACAAAAGCCCAAGCTAAAAACCTCAACAGCATACAAACGGCCGAGATGGTTTGCACCTTTGTTCAAGAAATACCATATTTCTTGGTCCACGACTACAGTTGCCAAAAAGCCGTCGCTGAATCTGGCTCTAGTTTCTTGGCTGAATACCACAGTGAAAACAAACCATGTTTGCCTGAAATTCCTGGCGGCGTACAATCGCCATATGAGTTCATGCACAATTTAAAAGGTGATTGCGACACCCGAAGTTTATTGGCCTTCACCATTTTGAAAGAATTAGGTATTTCTGCTTCCGTCTGGATAAGTGAAACGTATGGACATTCTGTTTTAGGTGTTGGTTTGCCGGCAGGTTCAGGTTTTTATAAAGAAGTGAATGGCCGCAAACACTATGCGATTGAGCTCACATCAAAAGGATTCCGCTTGGGAATGATATCCCCCGAGCAACAAATAGAAAGTAACTGGGATATCGCTTTATTTTATAACCGTTAAGTCATGAGTATTATAATTATTTTTCAATTGCTAATTGCCTTCATATTGGGCTTCACGGGCCTTTTTATCATTCATCGGGTAGTAACAGGTTTTTTGGTGCGCAATTATCAAATTGACGACACTGATAATATCTCCTTGAGCGTGTTTCAAGTTGGCGTTATTCTGAGTGGTGCGCTGATCTTGTCGGCTATTGTAGACCCAGCCGTCAATGCCATTCGCATCCTCAATCCGGAGGGCACCCTCAATATGTCTAATATGGGCAGTGCTTTGGGTTATATCGCGCTTTTTGCCATTATCGGTATCGTATCTACATTTCTTGTCATTACCGGTGGCTTGGTCACCATCTTCCAAATGACGAAAGTCAATGAAATCGAGGAAATGAAAGCCAAACGCATCAATTCATCGTTAATCGCCGCCGCCTTAATCATCGGCATATCTTACATCGTGAGTGACTACTGTGGCCACTTGTGCGAGGCGATGATTCCTTATCCGGAGGTTTTGCAAATTAGATAAAACAGTGGGGATTTTAATATCCATAGTAGCCTTATTCATTTCTTTGAAGGTAATATGGCATTTGGTTTTTTGCAGCGCCAAGCAAACCCCTATGGGTGTTGAATTTAATTTATCAAGATTGGCTGAAATAATTTTGATTTTGATTTTCTTGCTCTTGGCCGTATTGATGGGCTACGGAATTTATACCAGTAGTGCGCCTTGGTATGGATATATTATACCAGTACTTGTACTCCTTGTTCAATTTGGAAGTGTTTTTCAAGTTTGGTCGAATCGGAACGATTTTATAAGATTGAATGGTAATTCACTTGCTTTTAAAAACAATGAGAAGGAAGGAGTAATTGAATTTACTGAATTGAAATTAGAGCAACGCAAAACAGAAGCAGTTGAATTTAAAATGTCTGGCGATGCAAGCGGCCCATTTTTAATTATTTTGGATCATCATGATCAAGAGCATGCTTTTGATTTAAAAATGATGAATTTAGCGGGTCATGTTCGATCGCTCAGAAAATATATAGAAAAGAAATAAATGGATTTACATTTCAAACCCACTTCAGAATCAGAAACAGTTCTCACTGAACTCATGATACCCAGCTACGCCAATTTTGGTGGTAAGGTGCATGGTGGAATTATACTTTCCTTGATGGATAAAGTGGCTTATGTTACAGCTGCCAAGCACAGTAGTGGATATGTGGTAACCGTTTCTGTGGAAGGTGTCGAATTTTTGAGCCCTATTGAAGTTGGAGACCTCGTGAGTTTGAAGGCAAGGGTAAATTACGTTGGAACAAGCTCCATGATTGTGGGTATCAGAGTCGAAGCGCTCAACCCGAAGACAGGAGTGGTCAGACACACCAATTCTTGTTATTTCACGATGGTAGCCAAGGATGAAGATGGCAAGCCAACACCCGTTCCAGGTCTGCTCATTACGGATGAAGAGAGCCTGCGCCGCTTTGCTGAAGGAAAGGCCTTGAAAAATTTGGCAAAGCAAAAAAGGCAGTTATTGAAAGAAGAATTTCACCAATTGAGCGTCGCTAAACTTGTTGAGTGCGTAAACGGTGAGCGTCTTAAAATAATAAATCTTTGATTTTACTTTTGACACGTATTTTTATTTGAGATGACAAGACTAATTTCTTTTCTGTTTCTTTTAGCTTCCTGCCAAACGCAGCAAGAACCTTCTATTCAAAAGAAACCAGCCACAATTGCGTCAGGCCCCGTTCAGAAAATTGAACCAAGCAAAGGTATGGCTAATCCCGTGATGCTATCCACAGCCGGTGGCTCTGATATTGGCCGCTTATTCAATGCGTATTACCGTACCGGTCAGCAAACTAAGATGTATCCTTTACTTGATAGCCAAACAAAGAAGAGCATGTCAAAAGATAAGGTATTACAATTACTGAGTAATCTCGATTATGGTTACGATATCAAACTGAGTGGAGCAACCAATGAAGGCCCAAACTATACATTGACCTACACCTGCCAGATAGCGCAAACCAAAGTGGTTAAGCAGTTAAAGGTTGTAGTGGAGAATGATACAGCGAGGGTGGTGCCTAAGGATTTGTTGAGGGGGGAAATATTTCAATAACCTAGGTTGGACCTCTTTCTAGATTTCTTATTAGTAAATCAAGAGACTAACTTGATTGTAAGATATCCAATAGAAACAAAGATTAAAACATAGGCTGATCTTTTGAGCATACGCTTCTTTTTCTGCTGATCAGGATCCATCGGTTTGACGAGTTTATCCCCATATGCCAAAATGTAAAGACCACCAAATAGTGGAATAAGTGAGTCAATGTATTGCATAGTTTCAATTGTTGGTTGCTTACAAAGGAATAGATTTTTCCGAAAATAAGAGAAAAAACATTTGAAATCCGTCCACGGTTCCGTCCACGGTTTTGAAATCGGACCAAAAAGTCTATAAAAACAAAAACCCTAAGACATTGATACATCTTAGGGTTCTCTAAGTTCATTGGTTCTTTTCAAAATTGGAGATAATTACATTATTGTGACAGTAATATGCCGTATGACACTATATGTAAAAACATATAAAATAAGTAATATTAATAAAAATATATGCTTTTACATATAATATCGTATATTTGACTATAATTATATCTAAAAGCATATAATGAAGAGTATTTCAGAATTTGTTAAGGATCGACGTAAGGAAGTTGGATTAACGCAAGAAGAGTTTGCGGAACGCACTGGTGTTGCATTGACCGTGATCCGTAAAATTGAGCAAGGGAAAACTAATCTCAATATGGAGAAGGTGAATCTTGTGCTCAAAATGTTTGGTCACGAGTTAGCTGCTGTAAATAGTAAGGAATTGAATGAAACTGAATAATGAGACAAGCAAGAATCTATTACCAGGATAAAGTTGCCGGAATTCTGAAGGAAACGGATGAAGGGGATTATGTATTCCGCTACGAAGATGATTATATAAATGAGCATCCAAATGACTTTATTACGTTTTCAATGCCGGTTTCTGAAGCAGCATATCGTGACAAAAGACTGTTTCCATTCTTTGAAGGGCTAATCCCAGAAGGATGGTTGTTGGATATTGCTTCTAAAAACTGGAAGATTAACAGAAATGATCGTATGGGGTTGTTGCTTGCATGTTGTCGGAACTGCATTGGAGCTGTGAGTGTTGAACCAATACCATCAGACAATGAAGCATAAGTGTTTATACTGCTATCAACCCTTAGAAACTTCGGGTGATTTCCATGAGAAATGCGCGAAGCAGTTTTTTGGTACGAGTAAGGTTCCAATTCTAACCTACTTTCTGAACGAAATGTCAGAATTGGCAAAACAAGTTGTTGAACGAAGTGTTGCTGTTCCAGGCGTACAACCCAAGTTATCCATGTCAATGATCAAGGAAAATGCAGGCAGTCCAGAAAACCGACTAACCGTGGTTGGTGCTTTGGGTGGAAATTATATTTTCAAACCGCCTTCTGATCATTTTGCTGAAATGCCGGAAAACGAACATGTGACGATGCGCATTGCTGAAGCATTCGGAATCAAGGTCGTTGAATCAAGTTTGATACGATTACAATCGGGAGAATTATCGTACATCACTAAACGAATTGATCGTACAATCATGGGAGAAAAGATTCACATGATTGACATGTTTCAAATCATAGAAGCATTCGACAAATACAAAAGTTCCATGGAAAAAGTAGGAAAAGCACTTCAACAACATTCCGAAAATACCTTATTGGATCTCTTGTCGTTTTTCGAACTGACCTTGTTTAGTTTTATCACGGGAAACAACGACATGCACTTGAAGAATTTTTCAATGATCAGGACACGTTCCGGTTGGGCTTTGGCTCCTGCCTATGATTTGTTAAATGTGCGGATTGTAAATCCAGCTGATCAAGAAGAACTTGCCTTAACATTAGGTGGAAAGAAAAAGAAACTGACACGTGCCCATTTCGAACGCTTCGGTGAAGGTTTAGGATTAACCCCTAAGCAAATACAAGGTGTTTTCAAACGCTTTAAGAAAAATAAGGATAAAGCAATCAACTGGATTGTTCAATCTTTTTTATCCGAAGCTATGAAAGAAGCCTATCTCGAAATTTTGAACGAGCACTACAATAGGTTGTACGATGAAAATTAGCTTTAAGCCAA
>JBEDCS010000201.1:0-7075 GCA_041176605.1 Bacteroidota bacterium | reverse complement strand
CGAATGTTTACATCGAACATTTTGATATCACGGCTCGGGTTGCGCACCAAGTATTTTTTATCAGATTTATGCTCATCGTAGTAAGCCTTTACTTCTGCTTCAGTGACTTTGATATCTGCATCACTAATTTCTGTGTAACGACGCACAACAAAAGAAATAGTTTTCTTTTCGTTGTTAGCAAGGTATTGGTCTTGTGCTTCGAGGTCAGTAACAAACACACCTTGTTTAACGAGACCGAAATACTTTTCAGTTTTGCGGCGGTCTGTGTGGTATGCTCTGAAGCCATTCCATTGCTCTACGCTTTGTGCATCTTTGGAAGTTTTGAGTTTGTTGAGGGTAGCACCCAATTTAACACGTCCTGCCTCAATAGACTGCGGCGTTTGAACACCAGTAAGTGAATCGGTAAAGAATTGATTGAGGTCAGCTAATACACCAAAACCATCTTTTGCCATCCAGTAGGCGTCAAGTTCGCGATCTGTGACACTGATACCTAATTTTTCGTATTCTTTGCTAAGGATAGTGGAATCCACCATGAAGTTCCATGCTTTGTCAGCTGACGCTTCCATGTCTGTTTCAGTGAATTCTTTGCCATTTTGCATGGCTTGATTTCTTTCTTGTTCTTGGAATTTTGAACTAGCAATGCTGTAAGATGCTACGTCAACTTTGTCACCATAGACCAAGCCAATGCCGTAGTCGCCTTCGCCGATTCCGAATAAACTTTGATAATCATTGAGGATGAACGCTAATAATGCGAGTCCGATCATTGCGACGAGAAGGCCAGATTTGGCGCGAATTTTACCGATAATTGCCATTTGTATGCGATTTTAAGAATGCGAATATAGGAAGATTTGAGCAGAGCCCCAAGTATTCATGAACAAAAAAGGAGGTCTAGCGACCTCCTCCTTTTTCTGGTTTTGTTTCAGTAGTTTTTATGGGGCTTGTTGGTTGCGTTCCGGCCGGTTTTGGCGCCACTGGTTTGGCTGGTGCGGCATTCGGTTTTGGTGCAGCAGGTTTTGTAGGTGGTTTGGCATTAGTTGGTTTTTTTTGCCCTCCTTCAGTACCGTCATTGACATAAGTTACATAGTATGTATTTGTGAAAGTTCCACAGTCATTGGTAACTGTAATTGAAATTTGGTTGTTCCCTTCTATGAGGCCGAGTTCAGCTGCTAAGCTACCATTGACATTGCTATAGCCACTCAATACAGTTCCGTTGATAGAGAGGATAATATTGGAATTGGAAGTGTAATTAACGACAGTTGCATAGTAGGTAAATACAGGATTGTTGACCGTACTTCCAGTTGCAATCATATTGTAAACCACTTGAGGTGGATCACACGGTGGACGCGATGGCGTGTAGTTAATTGTTAATGTTTTGCTGGTTCTGTCGCAGTCATTCTTACCTTGAATCAGAATTGTGTTGATGCCGGGCTTCAAATTTAAAGAAGCAGCGATGGCTCCATTTTGAAAAGTGAAAGGTTGGCCACTAACACCATTGAAGCTCAATGTAATTTGATTTTGAGTCAAGAAAGTACTTTGTGCCAATAAATTAAATGCGGCATTGGAGACAGTTGCATTATTTGCCGGCATTGTCGCGTTCAATGTTAGCGTTGGTTTTTTGCAAGCATCAAAGTTAAGCGTAAAAGTTTCGATGTCTGTACCACAATCATTGGCGGCCGTTATCGCTATCGTATTGACACCCTCGTTTAACTGACCACTGTATTCAAGTAGGCCACTGATATTGTTAAACGTAAATGAATTGAGTTCTAAGCCGTTGATCAATAATTTAATCAAGGCACGGTTGCTGACGTTCGCTAGATTGGCGCGGAGTCGTAATGCAGAATTTTGAACCGTGCTATTCATTGCCGGAGAAAGAATAGTGATTGCAGGAGCCACACAGTTTTGATAAATGATGGTGGTGTTCAATTGATCCATACCACATTGATTTGAAAATCGTACTTGAATGGTATTTGAACCGGGAGTAAGAGGCAAGTTAGCAGTGATGTAATTGCCGTTAACTTGTGCATTTGAAACAAGATTATTGTTTAAGTAAACCTGTGCTTGCCCGCCGAAAACGGTGCCGGTAATTTGCACTTTGAGGGCAAGGGTGCTATTATTGGTAGTTGTGCCAGAGGCACTTGGGTTGATGAATGTAAGCGCGGGTCTTTCACAGCTATTGAGAATGACAGTCATTTGTTCTGCCGCATTTCCACAGGCATTGCTCGCTTCTACGCGGATGATATTGCTGCCTGGGGCTAAATTGATCAGGCGTTGAAGTTGTCCATTGGCGCTGTTGAAGTTAAAACCGAGGACGGACATACCGTTATGGATGACTTGAATTTGGTTGCTATTGACTTGCCCTGAGACCGTTGCTATAAAATTGTAAGCAGATTGGGTCACTGTATTATTGAAGGTATTATTTGCAATTTGAATAGCGGGTCTTTGGCAATTTTCTCGGTTGATTTGGATGGTTTGTTGATCCGTACCGCAAGGTGTGCTAGCGCGCAATGTGAAGTTGTTGATACCTGGATTCAGGTTCACAAGCGCTTCTACTCTTGAAGAAAAAGAATTGTAATTGAAAGGAATGGATTGATTCAAAGTGTTGAAAAGCACTAAATCCTGAGCACCATTAATAAAGGCTACCGTGAACTCAATTTTAATAGTGGATTCAGTGACTGTATTTTGAGGGGCAAAAAAGGTTTGAACCTCAGGAGTTGGGCATGGGTTAGAATTTGATTGGTTGTTTGGAACTGTATTTGGAACAGGATTTGGCCTTGGGTTTTCTCCCAGCGGTTTTGGTTGAGGATTTCTCTGTTTGAAATGTATTTGTACGATTGCAGAGGTATAATGATACCAGTCATTGCTGAGACGTACGGTTTGGTCTTGTAAGCCATCAAAATCATCGGCCATGGAAAATGTTGTTTTGTGTTCAATACCAAAACTGACGCGCCCGCGGTGATAAGCCAAGCCAAAGCCAAGACTTGGCATCCAGTTGACTTGCCACTCATTATTTGTGTAACCATCTAGGCGCGTCTCATAGATATTATCCAGTGCACCCGGAAGTTGCTCACTTAGTGGGCCAGCGGCAGCCATTGCATTGTAGTCATAGATCAGACCCGATGTGTCGAGCGCATCTGTCCAGTTTTGTTGCCAGGTGAGGCCAACTCCACCAAAAACATAGGGGTCAAAGCCAGTGCGCTCGCGTAGTTTGCCAGCATGCAAAACCAATTCAAGGTCCAATTCTCGGGCGTCTGTTCTAAAATTATGCACGTATTTTTGATCGCCAATTAGGTAGGGTTGCAGTGCTTGATTCACATTAGCGCCTACTAAGGTGGCGTAATCAGTTCCTTGGCCGTACCACTGACCAGCTAAAAATCGACCACGTACATCAAACGATAGGGCATGACCGTAGTCGTAATTATAGGATCGACCCAAGGTTAGGCCAAAGCCATTGTAGTTTTCATCCTGAAGATCTGTGCTGCTCCAAGTAGAACCAATATTGAAGCCCCAAAACCATTTGGAACTTTCATAGTTGACTTTTTGAGCAAAATAAAACGAAGTACTTGCGAGCAAGAAAAGGAGTGTATAAATTGTTTTCATAAGCGGAAGTTTCGGGCTTAAAGGCGAATATGATGCCAAAAGTATTTGAAATTAAACCATTAAGAAATATTTAACAAATCTTCATTGGAAAGACGTGTATTTCGTAAAGCGGAGAATTTTGAGTTGGTTGCTGATGGGATCTTTGTGAATGATTGACCCAAGATACCCCGTTTTGTAGTCGTAAATAATTTGTAATTCATGAAGCGCCTGCTTGTTTTTTGAGTGCAGAATTTCGAGTAAATTCCCCCATTGGTCGTAGCGATAAGTCCAAGTTTCTGCAGGATTATCTTGTTGGTTGAAACGAATGGATTTTTCCATTAAGAGCCCTTTTTCATTGTAAAGAAATATTTCTTTTTGACTTTGTTGATTCATCCGAAAGTATTGCTCTTTTTCAAGTAGGTAACCATCTTGATTGAAAAGGCAACTCACGTCCATAAAAGGCAAATTGTATTGATTGAATTGGGTGTAGTCTGCTGCATTGTCTTGATTGTAAATCAATGTTTCCTTTCGCATCAATACTGCTGTAGGATTGTTCAGGAGGTTTTCTTTGAATTGATCTCTGAAGTAGGAAATGCTGATCAGCCTTGACAGTGAATCGTAGCTGTAATGTTCTGAAATTGCTCCGCCGTAGGCAGGGTAGCGATGTGCAGCGAGTAAGCCATTTGAGTGGTAAGCAAATTGATGAAGCGTACTGTCTTTTATTTTGCCGTTTTGCAGCACTTCGAGTTGTTCGATGAGTTGCCCTTTTTCATTGAAGCGATACCTGAACCAATCTAGACTCGGCTTGAAAGGTGTTTCAGCACTTTTATAAGTATAAAATCCTTCAATGGACTGAATCTTTAACTGTGAAACAATACTCGGGTTAAAGAATGGCGTATTGGAAAAAGCTTGTCCGTTTTGATTTTCAATCAATTGCCCATTGACTGAAAAAATAAAGCAAAAGAAAAAATAGCGCCACATGTATTATTGCAAGCGCAGTGCACTCAGAACACTTTTCCAGCTAGCTTTTTGCGCAAGGATTTGCTCGAGTTCGGCAACTGAAACGCGTTGTTGCTCCATGGTGTCGCGGTCGCGGATAGTAACGGTGTTGTCTTCAAGGGTTTGGTGGTCCACGGTAATAGAGTAGGGTGTTCCGATGGCGTCTTGACGACGGTAGCGTTTACCAATAGAGTCTTTTTCGTCGTATTGCAAGCTGTATTCTAGTTGGAGCTCAGCCATGATTTCACGCGCCTTTTCTGGTAGGCCATCTTTTTTGATCAACGGCATGATCGCAGCTTTGTATGGAGCAAGCACTGCAGGAATTTTTAAAACCACGCGTTCTGAACCATCGGCGAGTTGTTCTTCTTGGTAGGCGGCGCTCAATACAGCCAAGAACATGCGGTCGAGGCCAACAGATGTTTCTATGACATAAGGCACATAGCTTTGGTTGAGCTCCGGATCGAAAAACTGGAGTTTTTTCCCAGAATATTGCTCGTGTTGTTTGAGGTCGAAGTCTGTACGTGAGTGAATGCCTTCAAGTTCTTTGAAGCCCATCGGGAATTTGTATTCGATGTCACAGGCCGCATTGGCATAGTGAGCCAATTTGAGGTGGTCATGAAAACGATAAAGACTTTCGCCAAGGCCAAGATTTTGATGCCATTGGGTTCTGGCAGCTTTCCAGTAGTCGTACCATTTCATTTCGTCGCCCGGGCGCACAAAAAATTGCATCTCCATTTGTTCGAATTCACGCATGCGGAAAATGAACTGACGCGCTACAATCTCATTGCGAAAGGCCTTACCAATCTGAGCGATGCCGAATGGGATTTTCATGCGGCCAGATTTCTGTACATTGAGAAAGTTAACAAAAATACCTTGGGCTGTTTCTGGACGAAGATAAATGGTGCTTGCATCACCAGCAACAGAACCGAGCTCAGTAGAAAACATCAGATTAAACTGGCGCACTTCGGTCCAGTTTTTTGAACCTGAAATGGGGCAAACGATTTCTAGGTCAATGATGAGTTGTTGCACGGCCTCGAGGTCATTTGCTTCGAGTGCAGTTTTCATGCGTTGTTCAATGCTTTGGATTTTTTCGGCATTGCGCAAGACATTTGGATTGGTTGCACGAAATTGAGTTTCGTCAAATGAGGCTCCAAATTTCTTATGACCCTTCTCGACTTCTTTTTCTATTTTTTGACGGATTTTTTCGATGTGCTCTTCTAAAAGCACATCGGCACGATAGCGTTTTTTAGAATCTTTGTTGTCAATGAGTGGATCATTGAAGGCATCAACGTGCCCAGATGCTTTCCAGGTAGTCGGATGCATAAAGATTGCTGAATCAAGACCCACGATGTTTTCGTGTAACTGAACCATCGCTTTCCACCAATAGGTTTTGATGTTGTTTTTTAGTTCGGCTCCGAGCTGACCGTAGTCATAGGTGGCGGCTAAACCATCGTAAATTTCTGAGGACGGAAAGATGAATCCGTATTCTTTTGAGTGCGAAATGAGGTCTTTAAGGCGGTCTTTTTGTGCTTCCATAGCCGCAAAGATACGAAAAGCACTATTTTTACTCTATGATTTTTTACCTAGACGAACAGCATTTTATCGACACCGCATATCCGCTAGACCTTTCCTTGCCTTTGACTGGAGATGACACCAACCCAAAGGCGTGGTATGTTGCGGCGCCTCGTATGGAGCCAGTTCGCGCAAACGGCTTTGTTGGAAGTGTGCTAGAAGGCGGCGCAGTCAACTTTAAAGACATTTACTTTAACCCGCACGGGCATGGCACCCATACGGAGTCATATGGACATATTAGTAAAGAAATATTTGCTGTCAATGAGGTTTTTGATAATTATTTCTTCCGAGCAAGCCTTATTAGCATTGAGCCACGAATAATAGAAAATGGGGATCGTGTTGTTTTTGCCGATCAATTGGAGGCGTTATTAGCAAATTCGCATACGGAAGCTGTTATTATCAGAACGCTCCCGAATATATTAGAGAAAAAACATGCCAATTACTCAGGTACAAATCCTTGTTATTTTGATGTAGGTGTTGTGGATTTACTCGATCAGTTAGAAACCAAACATTTTTTAGTGGATACACCATCTGTTGACCGAGAGGAAGATGCAGGTGTACTCGCATTTCATCATGCATTTTGGAAGTATCCAGAACAACCTAGAAAAGACCGCACAATTACTGAATTGGTATTTGTTGATGGTGCAATAACTGATGGAGAATACATTATGGAATTGCAAATGGCCAATTTTAGCAATGATGCCAGCCCAAGCAGACCACTGCTCTACAAGGTACAAGAAAAAAAGGGCTAACAAGTAGCCCTTTTCCTAGTAGTAGACAAAAATTGTCTGAGTGGTGCGATATATGTAATAAGGACAGGAACCTCTTGTGTATATTCCTTTCGGACGTCGACAAAAACTATTAAACTCTTATCAAACTAGAAAATGAAACTGCCTCTCCAAGCAGTACGTCAACTGCTACACACAAG
>JBEDCS010000200.1:0-23318 GCA_041176605.1 Bacteroidota bacterium | reverse complement strand
ATGCGCAATTGATATCTCGGTGAACCGCTAGTAAGCGCTGTACGCCGTTGAGTTGGTCACCCCAACAAAATTTAAACGTTGGATCAGATTGCAATTTGATGCCTTGACGCACGCGGTTGAGATAAAGCCCTGCAATAACTGGCCATTCTTGCGCAATTTTAGACTGCTCTGAATAAACAATACTGGCCAAAGTAACTGCCTCGCTTGGTGTGTTGAGCCCTTGATCTTTTAATAAAGCCATGCGAGCTGGAGTCCAATAATTTTTAAACTCTTTGGCCATGCGTTCTACAAAACTAGCCGGCGTTTGATCCCAGTACATTTCATATGTATTTGGGATAAAAAGTGCAGGAAGTTGCTCATAAGTAAAACCTAAACGAGCAAGGGTGGTTCCATCTTGTAAGTAGCTGATCAATTGGGTGCTGTCGAGATCAAGTTGATTTTGTATTTTTCCAGCGAGATCATTAATGGTGCGACAATTTTCAAAGTTCACCTTTACGGTTTGCTCGGCATTTCCGTTTAAATTACTATTCAATTTAAAGCCGTTCCAAATATGGCGAAACGCTGTTCCGGGTTCGATGATATACTTCCCCATGGCTATATTGCGCGGATTCATTTCTTTTTGGTTCCCTACCAATTCAAATAGGTCTGTGTTCGAAATAATGCCTTTTTCTTGCAAAAGGAGTGCTACGCTGTGAACGTTATGTAAATTTCCTTTTTGTTCATCATACGACAAATAAATAACCACTGCTTCCGAATTGCTGGACTTCTGAAAGGCCGCATAGACGTATTTTAATTTCGGGAAAAATAAAATGGTGATTCCTAAAAGAAGAACACCAGCGATTAAAATTAACTTTTGCTTTTTAGACATAATTGATAAGTAAGTTCGTCGAAAAATTCATTTTTAAAGCGCAACCAATTCTTGCGCGTTCCTGCGTGTTTAAAACCAGCTTTTTCAAATAAAGACACACTGGCTTGATTGTCGCCGTGTATTTGACAATAAAGATTTCTGAGTTCGAGAATTTCTGTACAGTAATTGATCAAAAGCGCAAGTGCTTCAGTGGCAAAACCCTTGCCTTTATCTTGATCATCGGCTATGAGAATGCCGACCGCCGCATAGCCATGCTTGAAATTGACATCATATAAATCGATCACACCGACCGCTCTAGATTCTTCAGGTTGTGTCATGATCACCAGACGCAATTGGCCCGATTTACGGAGGTCGGATTGTTGTTCGATCAGTTGAACAATATCGTACATGGAAAAAGGTACTTCCGTGTTGGAAACCTTCCAATTTTTAGGATTGTTTTCCCAAAGAAAAACCTGGCCGGCGTCGTCTTTTTCAACAGCTCGAAGATAAATGTGCTTACCGCTTAAGCTCATAGGTTCCGTTAAAAACAAATTGGGCGGGGCCAATAAGGTAAATTTCTGAAAAAGAACCATCTGGGTGTGCTTGCCATTGAACGGCTAAATTGCCGCCTTTGGTTTGAACAGCTACTTGGCCTTGTTTGATTTGTTGCAGTTGTGCATAAACCAATGCCGCAGCAGTTACACCCGTGCCACAAGACAGTGTTTCTGCTTCCACGCCGCGTTCGTAGGTAGCTACTTGAATACCGTTGTCTGTGTATTTCAGCAGATTTACGTTGATTCCGGTGGCTTTGTAAGTATCGTTATACCTGATACTCTTTCCGACCTGATCAACATGCGCTGCACTGTGATTTTCATCGATCATGACGTAATGAGGTGATCCAGTATGTAACTCAAAATCGTGGTCCATTTTATTTATTATTCCGACATCAGACATTTTGAGCTTCACTTCATCTTGGCATAACCAAGCTTCATGAGCTCCGTCAATGGCCATAAATGTGGTGTGTGGCGCTGGCAATTGATTGATGGCACGTGCAAAAGCCACCGCGCACCGCGCTCCATTACCACAGAAAGATTGGCTGCCATCTGCATTGTAATAAACTACTTCAAAATCGGTAGTCGCATGTTTGCGCAACAAAATAAGGCCATCAGCACCAATGCCAAATTTGCGGTCACAGGCTTGCTGGATGTCAGAAATTGACAAATTGTCATAGGAACCGTCGAAGTTATCTAACATGATAAAATCGTTGCCGGCACCTTGATATTTGCTAAAGCTTAGTTTCATTGAGGAAGAACAAAAATATTCAATTAATCCTTATAAATTCTTAACAAAATTTAACATTTTCAAAGCAATTTTTGGAACGCTCTTTGCGTTTAGCTCTAACAAATTAAAAAACTGACATCATGACAATACTCAACACCTTAAAACTATTCGGCATGGGTATCCTCGGCGGAACCCTTCCACTTGCAACTTATGTCATCATTCAACATAACTCATCAAGGCTTTCTGATCAAGTGATTGATGGCAACAGAAGCAACCCTATTCAACAAGTAGACTACAATGGCATCCCGCAGGGCCTTGACTTCACAGCTGCAGCTGAAAACACCGTTCATTCGGTGGTGCACATCACCACTAAAGTCGTTCAAACTACTTTTCAACGAGATCCTTTCCAAGAGTTTTTTTATGGCCCAGGTGCGGGTGGCCGCGAATTCAAACAATATGGTGCCGGTGCTGGTTCCGGAGTCATTGTTTCCTCACAAGGCTATATCGTGACCAATAACCACGTCATTGAAAATGCCAGTGAAATTCAAGTCATCCTCAACGACAACTCAAAATACGATGCTAAAGTAGTCGGTGCTGACCCCGCTACCGACATCGCAGTTTTGAAAATTGAAGGCGAAAACTTTCCGGCCATTCCTATCGGCAATTCAGACGAACTCAAAATTGGAGAATGGGTGTTGGCAGTTGGCAACCCATTTAACCTGACCTCAACTGTAACTGCCGGCATCGTATCTGCAAAGGCACGAAACATCAATTTGCTCTCAGAGCGCAGTGCCCAAGATATTGTCCCGATAGAATCATTTATTCAAACAGATGCAGCCGTGAATCCAGGCAACAGTGGTGGTGCTTTGGTCAATACACGTGGCGAACTCATTGGTATCAACACTGCCATTGCATCTCAAACTGGCTCTTATGCAGGCTACTCTTTTGCCGTACCTGTGAATTTGGTCGATAAAGTCATGCGAGACCTCATCGATTTTGGAATTGTTCAACGCGGCTACCTCGGCGTTCAAATTTCAGACATCAGCCAAGACATCAAAGAGAAAAATAAACTCAAAGACCTCAAAGGCGTATTCATTGCAAAAGTTGTAGAAGGTGGCTCAGCAGACAAAGCTGGCCTCAAAGATGGCGATGTTATTCTCAAAATTGGTAGCAAAGAAGTGAATTCAGTAGCAGCCCTACAAGAAGAAATCGGCAAAAGAAGACCCGGTGACAAAGTAAACTTGACCATACGTCAAAAAGACGGCGATTTAGTGTCAAAAGAACTTGTCTTGCGCAATCAAGACGGCGACACCGAGCTCATGAGCAAAGAAGAAATTTCTAAAAATTATGCCTTAGGTGCCACTTTTATAGAGCTCACAGACAAAGAGCGCAAAGAACTCAATATTTCCTGCGGAGTCAAAATCAAAAGTATCAATACGGGTAAACTCAAGGCAATTGGCTTAAAAGAAGGCATCATCATTACCAAAGTCAATAATGAACCTATTGAAACCGTACAAGAACTCACTGAAAAACTGAGCGGCAACAACCGTGGTATCTTACTAGAAATCATGGATGAAACAGGCAAGCGCGACTTCCGAGGCTTTGGTTTATAAGGACCAAAGCCTCCTTTTTTGCTACGTTGAAAAAGTTTAAAACTCGTTAATAACTCCGCAAAAAAACCACTTTTCAGATTTTTTTAAACCTATTTTTCGGCGTTACTTTGCCAAACAAGCAGAAGTCAACTTTACTTAGCAAAACAGATAAGATAAGCGCATGAGACAGCTAAAAATAACCAAATCAATTACGAACAGAGAAAGTCAATCTCTGGACAAATACCTACAAGACATCGGTCGTGAAGAACTCATCACCGCTGAAGAAGAAGTAGAATTAGCGCGCCGCATCAAAGCCGGTGATCAAAAGGCACTCGAAAAACTCACTCGCGCCAATTTGCGCTTTGTGGTTTCCGTTGCCAAACAATATCAAAATCAAGGGCTCACCCTACCAGACCTCATCAATGAAGGAAACTTAGGTTTGATCAAGGCTGCTCAAAAATTTGATGAAACACGCGGATTCAAATTCATTTCTTACGCAGTTTGGTGGATTCGTCAATCCATCTTGCAAGCTTTAGCTGAACAAGCAAGAATTGTACGTCTTCCTTTGAACCAAGTAGGTTCTTTGAATAAAATCAACAAAGCATTCTCTCGCCTCGAGCAAGAATTCGAACGTCCACCAAGTGCTGAAGAATTAGCAGAAGCACTCGAAGTTCCGGAAGACAAAATCAAAGAAAGCCTCAATGTATCTGGTCGCCATGTGTCTATGGATGCTCCACTTACAACCAACGACGACGGCGGTACACTTATGGATGTCATGGCAAACCCTGATTCTCCACGTACAGATCAACTCCTTATGGCTGAGTCTTTGCAAAAAGAAATTGAAAGATCTTTAAGTACCCTCACAGACAAAGAGCGTGAAATCATTCGTTTGTTCTTTGGTATTGGCATGAATCATGGCCTGACCCTCGAAGAAATCGGTGCAAAATTCAACCTTACCCGTGAGCGCGTGCGTCAAATCAAAGAGAAGGCCATCCGCAGGTTGCGACACACCTCTCGAAACAAATTGCTAAAGTCATACTTAGGCTAATAATCCGAAGGCTACCTACATGTGAGGTAGCCTTTTTTATTACCCCTACCCGCTTATTAATCAATCATCAATCAACAACAACAACATGGAAACCAAAGACGGTTATGAAAAAGAGCTCAATTTGCACATTGAGCGAGAAAGAGCAGCTGTTAAATTGCAAAGTAAGGTCGGCGAATTACTCTACGACAAAGGCATCGAACTCGTGCTATTCCGCAATCATTTAACAGATACCACCATTTCTGAAATCCTTAATTTACATGAATACGCCAAAAAGGTAGTCAACAAACCTATTGACGTATTTACAACTGCTGCGCTTGCAGAAACACTTATGACACTCGATATTCCGGCTTCTAAGCTCGATATCGGTCTTTTGGCCAGCGAATGGCTTGCCGGCCACACAGAACAAAGTGGCATGGCGCGCTTTCTCATGGAAAAATTGGGCGAAATCCAAGTTCCACAGGCCATCGAGCCAAGAGATGTCGTGCTTTATGGTTTTGGTCGTATCGGGCGTTTGGCTGCCCGCGAGTTGATCAAACAAGCCGGAAAAGGCCAACAACTTCGCTTGCGCGCCATCGTTACGCGTGGTGCCTCAGATGCAGATATCATCAAGCGCGCCTCTTTGTTGCGCAATGACTCCGTGCACGGCGCCTTCAAAGGATCCGTGATCGAAGACCTAGCCAACAAAAGCCTCATTATCAATGGGCAAATTGTTCACATGATTGACGCAGCAAACCCCGAAGACATCGACTACACTGCCTATGGTATCAACAACGCCTTGATCATTGACAACACCGGGGTTTTCACGAACCGCGAAGCGTTATCCAGACACTTACAAGCAAAAGGTGTCGGCAAAGTTTTGTTAACTGCACCGGGTAAAGAAATTCCAAATGTAGTTTACGGCATCAATCAAGGAACACTCGATGTCGAAAATGAAAATATTTTCTCTGCTGCATCTTGTACCACCAACGCCATTTCTCCTATTTTAAAGGTGGTCAACGACCATTTTGGAGTCGTAAAAGGGCACATAGAAACCGTACACGCCTACACCAATGACCAAAATCTCTTGGACAACATGCACAAAAAACCACGTCGTGGTAGATCTGCTGCGGTCAATATGGTCATTACCTCAACAGGTGCTGGTTCTGCGGTCACAAAAGTGATTCCTGAACTCAAGGATAAACTCACAGCAAATGCAGTGCGTGTACCTACACCAAATGGTTCGCTTGCCATCCTGAGCCTCGAACTCAATACAACAACCTCGATTGAACAAATCAATGCGGCTATCAAGGATGCTGCTTTACATGGCGAACTTGTCAATCAAATCTATTATTCTTTTGATCCTGAATTGGTTTCTTCAGATATCATCGGTAATACATGCTGCTCTGTCTTTGATTCCAATGCAAGTATCGTTTCGAATGACGGAAAAAATGTAGTTTTGTATGCTTGGTACGACAACGAGTTTGGATACACCAAACAAGTGATTCGTTTGGCCAAATACATTACACAAGTTAGAAGAGCCATTTATTATTAATGAAAAATAAAATCACTATAGCTATTGACGGTTATGCGGCGTGTGGCAAAAGTACACTTGCCAAAGACCTCGCAAAAGCCTTAGCATACACTTTTATAGACAGCGGCGCGATGTATCGCGCCGTTGCTCTTTATTGCCTCGACCATAAACTCATCGATGACAACGGCCACGTAAATTTGGCCCAGCTAGAAAATTCAATCGGAGACATCTCCATTGAAATCAGTACCGATCAAAAGGTATTTTTGAATCAGCAAGACATCACTGAGGCCATACGCACACCTCGGGTTGCGGCCATTGTGTCTAAAATTGCGGCCTTCAAAGTGGTGCGTCAGAAATTAGTAGAAGAGCAGCAGGCTCTCGGAAAATCAGGTGGCATTGTCATGGACGGACGCGATATTGGTTCAGTGGTATTCCCAGAAGCAGAACTCAAGTTGTTTGTTACGGCTTCTGATGAAATCAGGACGCAAAGACGTTTGGCTGAACTTCAATCTAAAGGAGAGCAGCAAACTGAAGCAGAAGTCTTAGCCAACTTAAAATCAAGGGACCACCAAGACAGCACCCGCGCAGAAAGCCCGCTTGTCCAGGTTGCAGATGCCATTGTATTGGATACATCCGACCTCAGTCGTG
This sequence comes from Bacteroidota bacterium, assembly GCA_041176605.1. Taxonomy (GTDB): domain Bacteria; phylum Bacteroidota; class Bacteroidia; order Flavobacteriales_D; family Crocinitomicaceae; genus UBA952. The sequence continues at coordinate 16,392 of JBEDCS010000200.1, read as the reverse complement.
AACAGCAATTGAAATGGGCGCTACTCGAAGTCCAAAAAATTGTTGAGAAAATATAGACTTTCGTCTCATCACAACAAAGGCTTTCGCCTAATCTTGGTATCCAATCAAAGCAAAGACTGAAAACGAAGACAACCAGTGGTCGATGTCGTAGTTGCCTTTACCTATGCTTTCTTGTGCGTAGTCCCACATGTCATTCATGCTTTTAACCCAAATTGCTTTGGTAGTGGCATCTAGACTTTCAGCTGGTAAACTCTGAAGCATGCCATTGAGGCACCAGATTCTATTGAGGTGATAGCCGTCCCAGTGTGATTCATAACCATCGTGCTTGTCTGTTTTCTTGATTTGCAAGTCTTTGGCAACACTTGTAGCATCAGTAAGGCCCGGCGCAAAATTTTTGAGCCATTTCGTATACGTTTCTTGGTCGTAAACCTTGCGCATGAGGTCAGTGACTAACAAAGAGGCAGACATGAAGTCGTATTCAAAAGGTTCTGCTCTTAATGGTGCTTTGGTCATCTTGCCATAGAACTTCTTGCTCGCCTTTAAAACCACCTTCAATAAATCTTCGTCACCAAAAGCACGTGCATAATCGAGGGCAAAAGAAAGATTCAATGACGGCGCATCGTGGCTTCCCGACAAATTGACCTCCTTGATATCTTTCCAAATAACTTGAGCTGCTGCTGCACACAATTTATGGAGTGGAGCCAAATTCTCTAACCAGCGCTGCGCATCTGTATCATTCCAGGTTTGGAGTTCTTCAGCAACCTTAAGTAACCAACCCTGACCGTAAGGAAATTCAAAGATGTATTGCTCTTTATTATTTTGAAAATAAAGAAACTCGCGGTTGATGTTATCTTCAGTAAAACTTTGATTGAGTTTTTCACGGATAGCAGCAGCCTCAGGTATTTGAGGATACGTTTTGAGCAATTTAATGAGCGCCCAATGGTTGTGCACCGCACTGTGCCAGTCGTAACAACCGTAAAATGCTGGCCAGAGGTCTTCTGGTGTTTGGGTGTCCCCGGGTTGTCTGAGTACGTTGTAATAATAATGCGGGTTGGGTTTGTTGGTACAATCCAAAGATAGTTGAGCAAAGTAAGAGGCCCCTGCTTCTGAAAGCGTATAGCGGCCATCTGTTTGTGTATCAACAAGGGAGGCTCCAGATTTTTGAGCAAAAGAATTATAGGTGCAAACGAGCACCAATACAATGGCGGTAAATTTAAGCATGGGTAGGGTTTAGGTTAAGATTTGAGCGGTTTTTTAAAACCATTTTTAAAGATGGATAAAGATTCTGTGCCAATCCCAACAATGGAAATAATGTTGAGTGGGAATTCTAGTAAAACATGAGAAAAACTCAGGAAGAAAAGTAAGCTAAGGCCTAAAGAATAGTCGTAGGCATAGAAAATACAAGAGGCCAACCAAATGATGATGACGGCTAAAAAACGAACTTTAGGAACTTTGTGCCAACGGATAATTTCTGTTTTACTGAACCAGTTCAGGTAATGATACAAGTAGGCAAATGCAATAAAGCGCATCAACATGATCCCTACTTCAGAATAATAAATATGGCCATCCATTTCTTTTTTGGTGCGCGATTTCATGACTGCTCTTGGCATTGGCTCAAAACGATACTCATTGATACTTTTGATGTAACGGCTAGAGGTATCAAAGAAGTAAAGTAAGTGGTCGTATTGAAATTCGGGTGCCAAATTGGACATATTGATCGGCATAGGCTTGACAACGAACGGCGCTCCTTTGATTTTTTGAAGCGAATCAACATGCGCTTCAAACTTAGCAGAATCAATGATGCGCTGGCCTACAAAATAGTTTTTATTGCCTTCTTTGGTAATGATGTCGAGGTATTCTTTATTGGTCAATTTTTGCTCTTCAATGAGCTCAAAGTGGTCTAGGATGAGGTAATTGGTATTATAGAAACCGTCTCCTTTGGCGTAGTAAGCATCTTTTCCGAATTTGGATAAAAAACCACCTTTCGAGTTAACCGGAAGTGCAAAAACTAAGACTAAAGGAACGACCACAAAACCAACCATTTGCCACATGCCTGATTTACTGCGGGTCTTGAGTGCACCATAGAGCATGAATAGGCCGGTAAAAACATAGACGTGGATGAGTGTCGGGATGAGGGCAGTAAGTGCAAAAACGGTAGTGCTATCGGCGTTTTGAGCAGCGCGTTCTGGACTCAGCCAACCACCCACAAATAAATATAACAAGAGAATAGCGCCGATTTTAATCCAGAGATTTTTTACCAAGGCAAAAAGGATAGATGCAAACAAGGCGAATACCAACAATTTATCAAAGAGATTCATTTCTACGAAATAGTCATAGACATCTTTGCTGAAACCAAAATCTTTGGCGAAAGCGGCATATGACAACAAGACCCCAACAATGAGTAGCACCATGAAATCCCACTTGCCTTTTGCATAATATTGGCGGTCGTGCAACCAACTGATTTCAGTGAGGTAGTGCAAGGGACCAAGAAATGCATAGGCCAGCAAGAAAGTTTCAAACGGAAAGTAATAGGCCAACACCGCCGTAATGAGCATTAAGCCGATGTTCAGGTAATTGATTTGGTTTTCTTTAAGGGCATTCATTGTTCCGCGGTTTAAATTGCTTGCCTACAAAAATAAGGAATGTAAGGCTTTGAAAAAAATGACAAACATCATGTCTAAAACAAAGAAAAACCTAGCTTATTCCTCTGTAAAGAGCGGAATTTGGTCTGGGTTGTCGTCTTCTGTTTTGGTGAGGTCCCATTCCATTGAAGGTGTTTCTGCATCTTCAATTGGGTCTAATTCCTCTATGATTTCTTCAGATTGCTCATTGGGCCAAGGTTCTTTTCCTTCGTCAATTGGGTGTGTCAGGACGATTTCCTTGACTTTCATTTTGGTCATTTGATTGCCTTGCGCTTTCATGCCCTTGACGTCAATGAGGTCGGCTAAATTAAGTACTTGGTCCGGAAGATTTTTGGTTTCTTTGAGCAGCTTATTGAACACAATTTTTGCTTCGGGGCGGTAAGCTGTTGAAACTAAATCCATGTAAGAACCTGGTGCTTCTGAAATAAAGCTCACGCGTTTATCTTGCGTCACTTCGCAAGTGAAGCGCTTCACATAATGCAGTTCTTTTTCGGCATCAAAATATACTGTTGAAATTGGTCGATCCGAAATCCATTTTTCAATATGGATCATGTCTTCGTCAAAGTGCGTGGCTAAATCAAAGCTGCTGAGGCGATATTCCCCTGTTTTATAGAGTGTCAAGATGCGGTCTTCGCCTTTAAAGGATCCTAAGAATTTACCGCGACCCTCGTCATTGAGGCGCCCCACCACTTGATCATACCATATTTTTCTGGCAGCTAACGTAGAGCCACCCACTTCTTTTTGGACAATCTTTTGGATAATTTCTTTGGTAACTCTGTTGCCCGCTGAATTTCTTCCTTTGATAAGCAGTGCGCCTAAATCGATGTCGAAGCGCAACCTTTTAAGGTGCGGACGCGGGCGCAGCATGACGCTCACGACTTCGCGCTCACCGTTAGGATGCACACTGAAATAAAGCATTTTTGAACCTTTGGTTGCTTTGGTAAGGTCGTATTCGGTGTCGCGGGTTATGGAGTTGACATAAAAACGCTTCATCATGGTAGCGCCACCCGTTCCGTCTTGGTAGAATAAATGATAAATGGTACGCGTATCTCCTTTTTTCCAGACATTGGCGTAAATGAGGCCTTTGCCCACAAACTTTTTGTCAGAAACTTTGGTGATCATCATTTTACCAGTTGAGAAGAAACAGATGATGTCGTCAATTTCTGAGCAATCGCAAATGGCTTCGTTCTTTTTAAGCCCATAGCCAATAAATCCTTCGTCGTAATCTACATAAAGCTTCCTATTGGCAATGATTACTTTCGTGGCAGAAATGGTGTCAAAGGTTTTGATTTCGGTTTTGCGTTCACGACCTGCGCCAAAACGCTTTTTGAGATCTTTGAAATATTCAATGGAGTAGTCGGTGAGGTGCTCGAGGTCATGCTTGACCTGCTTCATTTCTTCCTCAATTTTCAAAAGTGCATCATCGGCTTTATCGGCATCAAAACGGGTGATGCGGATCATTGGAATTTGCGTCAGCTTGTGGAGGTCTTCGTCTTGAATTTCTCTTAAAAGCTGTTTTTTAAAAGGTTTGAAACGCTCATAGAGATAAATGTAAAGCGCTTCTTTGTCGCTGTAGAGCTTGAAGTCGATATACATCTCGTTGTTGATGAATAATTTTTCAAGCGTAGAGAAGTGCCATTGTCTTTCGAGCTCATCGAGTTTGATTTGAAGCTCAAGCTGCAACAACTTTACAGTATGGTCGGTATTGACTTTTAAAATTTCGGTTACGCCCATAAAGCGCGGGCGGTCACCGTCAATGATAGAAGAGTTTGGTGCTACAGATACCTCACAATCGGTGAAGGCATAGAGTGCGTCAATGGTTTTATCTGGAGAAACACCCGGTGCTAAATGCACGATGATTTCGGCTTCAGATGAGGTGTTGTCTTCTATTTTTTTGATTTTTATCTTTCCCTTGTCATTGGCTTTGATGACAGATTCAATTAAAGAACCTGTAGTGGTTCCATAAGGTATCTCGTTGATGATGAGTGTTTTGTTGTCTACTTTTCTGATTTTTGCCCTGATGCGCACACGCCCACCACGTAAGCCATCATTGTAGCCAGAAAAGTCGGCCATTCCGCCGTTAGGGAAATCAGGTAAGAGTTCTACTTTTTTACCACGCAGGTGATTGATCGACTGATCGATGAGTTCGATAAAATTATGAGGCAAAAACTTACAGGCCATACCTACTGCAATACCTTCTGCTCCTTGTGCAAGTAGCAACGGGAATTTCATAGGTAATTGTTCGGGCTCTTTGTTGCGACCATCGTAACTGGCCAACCAATTGGTTGTTTTTGGATTAAATGCAACGTGTTGTGCAAATTTAGAAAGGCGCGCTTCGATGTAACGAGGAGCGGCAGCGCCATCGCCGGTAAGGGTGTTACCCCAGTTACCCTGGCAATCAATCATGAGGTCTTTTTGACCGATTTGCACCAAGGCATCACCAATGGATGCATCGCCGTGTGGGTGATACTTCATCGTATTTCCAATGATATTAGCCACCTTGTTGTAGCGACCATCTTCCATCTCGCGCATCGAATGCAAAATACGGCGTTGTACAGGCTTGAGCCCATCATACAAACTCGGGACCGCACGCTCCAAGATGACATAACTGGCGTAGTCTAGAAACCAGTTTTGATAAAGGCCATTTAGCGGTACAATTTTGTCGTCGAGGTGTTGCTTCTCGAAGGGATTGTGCCCTGCATCATCTGGGTTGTGGTCGATATTTTCCAATTCGTCTTCTGCCATGTTTAAGAGGCTAATTCAGTATTAAGTTCTTCGGCGTTGTCGGCTTCATTTGCTGCTGCAATTTGCTCGGCTAAGTCTTTTTCTACACGCAGGTTGTCAATGATGAAGTCTTGTCTTTCTGGCGTGTTTTTCCCCATGAAATAAGAAAGAATGGAATCGATGGACGCGTCTTTGGTCAGGATGACTGGTTCAAGACGGATGTTCTCACCAATGAAATGGATGAATTCGTCTGGTGAAATCTCGCCGAGTCCTTTGAAGCGGGTAATTTCAGGGTTTTTGCCGAGTTCAGCGATGGCTGCACGCCTTTCTTCTTCAGAGTAACAGTAAATGGTTTTTTTCTTGTTTCGGACCCTAAACAAAGGCGTTTGCAACACATAAACGTGGTTGCGCTTGACAAGATCGGGGAAGAATTGCAAGAAGAAAGTAAGCAGCAGCATGCGGATGTGCATACCATCGACGTCGGCATCGGTGGCGATGACAATGCGGTTGTAGCGCAGGTTGTCCATGTCTTCTTCGATGTCGAGTGCCGCCTGAATCAGGTTGAATTCTTCGTTTTCGTAGACTACTTTTTTGGTCAGGCCGTAGCAGTTGAGCGGCTTACCCCTTAGTGAGAAAACTGCTTGGGTACTCACATTTCTAGACTTCGTGATAGATCCACTTGCGGAATCCCCTTCGGTAATGAAGAGTGTCGTTTCTTCGCGAAGATCGTCTTTGAGATCGGTAAGGTGCGTGCGGCAATCGCGGAGTTTTTTGTTGTGCAAGCTCGCTTTTTTAGAGCGGTCACGGGCCAGTTTTCTGATGCCTGCTAAGTCCTTGCGCTCGCGCTCGGATTGCTTGATCTTTTTCTCGATGGTTTCGGCAACATCCGGATTGCGGTGCAAGTAGTTGTCGAGTTTGTCTTTGAGAAAATCGTTGATGAACGCACGCATTGACTTCCCTCCTGGCTCAATTTCTTGAGAACCGAGCTTGGTTTTGGTCTGCGATTCAAAAACCGGCTCTATAACTTTGACAGCAATTGCCGCTACAATCGATTGACGGATATCTGAAGCTTCGTAGTTTTTGTTGTAGAAGTCTCGGATCACCTTCGCGACAGATTCGCGAAAGGCGCTTTGATGCGTACCACCTTGCGTGGTGTGTTGGCCATTGACAAAGGAGTAGTAATCTTCGCCGTAAGTGCGACCATGCGTAAAAGCCACTTCAATGTCTTCGTCCTCGAGGTGGATGATCGGATAAAGTGGATCGCCATCCATGTTGTTTTCAAGGAGGTCTTTGAGACCGTCTTTGGAATTGTATTTTTCGCCGTTGTAGTATATGGAAAGCCCACGATTGAGGTAGCAGTAGTTCCACATCATTTTGTCGAGGTAGGCCGTTTTAAAAGCATACTTCTTAAAAATGCTGTCGTCTGGAATAAACTCTACATAGGTACCATTGACTTCGTCGGTTTTTTCGAGTGGGATCTCTGAAATAAGCTCCCCTCTTTCAAAAATGGCGCCTTTTTTCTCGCCTTCGCGAACGGAATAGACCATGAAGTAAGACGACAAAGCATTGACAGCCTTGGTACCTACCCCATTGAGACCTACCGATTTTTTAAATGCTTTGGAATCGTATTTTCCGCCGGTATTCATTTTGGAAACAACCTCAACGACCTTTCCAAGCGGAATGCCGCGGCCGTAGTCACGGATAGAAACCTTACCATCTTTGACTTTGATATCTACACGCTTGCCGTTACCCATGACAAATTCGTCAATACAGTTGTCAACAACTTCTTTGACAAGGATATAGATACCGTCATCGGCAGCTGCACCATCTCCTAATTTCCCGATATACATACCGGGGCGCAAACGGATGTGCTCTTTCCAATCGAGTGAGCGTATGTTGTCTTCGGTGTACTGAGTTTCAGCCATGTAGCGAATCAAAATTTAGAACAAACAAAAATAACAATCTAATCCGCTTACAAGACATGTTCAAATAGGAAATTATAAACCAAATTTGTTGATAACAATAGGATTTAGGCTATCTTTGGGCTCAAATTGAACAAGAATTATGGCAACTACTGCAGATATCCGCAACGGATTGTGCATCAAGCACAACGACAAACTTTTTCAGATCATTGAATTTCAGCACGTTAAACCAGGCAAAGGCCCGGCTTTCGTTCGAACAAAAATGAGACAAATTGAGTCTGGAAAAGTCCTTGACCACACCTTTTCAGCTGGTCACAAAATTGAAACAGTTCGCATTGAAAACCGAGAATATCAGTACCTATACCAAGAAGCTGATGCCTACATTTTCATGAACAACGAAACTTTTGAGCAAGTCAATATTCCGCTCAAAATGGTTGAAAAACCTGGTTTCTTGCAAGAAGGTATGGTGGTAAATATTTTATTCCACGCCGAAGAAGAAGCGCCACTTGTGATTGAATTGCCAATGTACATCATCTCTGAAGTAACTTACACAGAGCCAGGTGTGAAAGGCGACACCGCTACCAACTCCATGAAACCCGCAACGATTGCAACGGGTGCCGAAGTTAAAGTTCCGCTTTTCATCGACAACGGAGAAATCATTAAAATCGACACACGCACAGGTGTATACGTAGAACGCGTTAAAGGATAAACTCCATGAAAGATACCGCCCTCACCCATAAACACATTGCGCTTGGTGCCAAAATGGTTCCATTTGCAGGTTACAACATGCCTGTCCAGTATGAAGGCGTGAACGCAGAACACGAAATCGTCAGAAATGGCGTTGGTGTTTTTGACGTATCGCACATGGGCGAGTTTCTTTTAACAGGACCAAACGCACTCGCGCTCATTCAAAAAGTATGTAGCAACGATGCCAGCGTCTTATTTGACGGAAAAGCACAATACAGCTGCATGCCAAATGGCAAAGGCGGCATTGTCGATGACCTCATCATCTATCGCATCTCGGAAGAAGCCTATTTTATTGTAGTCAACGCCTCTAATATTGAAAAAGATTGGAACTGGATCTCTCAGCACAACGATTTGGGTGTCGAGATGCAAAATCTTTCCGATGCCTACTCGCTTTTAGCCATTCAAGGCCCAAAAGCAGCAGCCGCTATGCAAAGCCTTACAGAAGTAGACCTTACGAACATGACTTACTACACTTTTCAGTACGGAACATTTGCTGGTATTGAAAATGTGATGATTTCAGCCACAGGTTACACAGGTTCAGGCGGTTTTGAGGTGTACGTGAAAAACGAAGATGCCGAGAAACTCTGGGACGCAGTTTTTGAAGCAGGTGCCAACTTCGGGATCAAACCAATCGGTCTTGCTGCCCGCGATACCTTGCGCTTAGAAATGGGCTTCTGTCTTTACGGCAACGACATCGATGACACTACTTCTCCACTCGAAGCAGGTTTGGGCTGGATTACCAAATTCACCAAAGACTTTACAGATGCTGAATTCTTGAAAAGTCAAAAAGAAAAAGGCCTTACAAGAAAATTGGTTGCCTTCGAAATGATTGATCGCGGCATTCCAAGACACGACTACCCTATTTTAGATGCCGAAGGAAATATTATCGGAAAAGTGACTTCCGGCACAATGTCTCCGAGCATGAAAGTGGGCATTGGCCTTGGTTATGTAAGCACTGCGTTTACAGCACTTGATTCAGAAATTTTCATTGAAATCAGAGAAAAAGGCGTGAAAGCCAAAGTTGTTAAGCTGCCTTTTTACAAAGCTTAATTCATTCTATTCAAATTGATTAGCCCGCTCTTTAGCACTAATCTCTTATCACTAAAGCACCGCGTGGATCATCAGCTAAGATAGCCGTCGGTGCTTTTTTCATGGTGGCTCTTTGCATTTTACTAGAGCGCATTTCAAAAAGATAAACCGTCTTGCCCATTCCTTTTACCTGAGCAATCTGCTCAGCACTAATGTCTTTGCTGCGCATCATGATGCCATATAAACTCGGGATTTTCAGAAGTTGCTCCATCCCATCTTCAAAAGATACCGTCGAGAACACAACTCTGAACTCCTGAGCCAAAGCCGCAAGCCAATAAGGATAAGAGCTATCAATAATGAGTTGATCTTTGAGCTCGTCAGGGATTGCCAACAAAGCATCTTTGAATCGTTGCATATCCGAATAGACTTGTGCACAATCATTCCAGTGCTTGATATCCAAAATAAATATTTGACCAGGTCTTAGCTTTGTAAGAATTTGATCTAAACGAACTAACCTTTCACGATGGATACTTTTGTAGCGCATTTGCTCTAGCTCTTGATCCGTAAGCTCAGCAACACAACCTATTCCATCGGTACTCGCTTCCAAACGATTTTCATGATAGAGCCAAAGTGTTCCGTCTTTGCTCATGCGAACGTCCATCTCAACACCATCTATTGATGGTAGCGAAAGTGCCAAATCAATGGCCTCTTCCGAATTATCATGATAAATGCTGTAGGCGATATCCATGCCCATGCCTGCATGACCGAAAATTTTTACTTCCGGATAACTTTCCTGCTTATTACAAGAAATCATGAAGACCAAGAAGCCCCATAATATGAAGTTTAATTTACCACTCATCATCAAATAATAACACCTCATTTGGAGTGATTTCGAAAGTAATAATTTAGTTGCAACTGTGGATTCAAAAAAGAATGTGTTTGTGGTGAAGGCGTATTCGGAATGTACATTTTTTCTACCACAGCACCCAAACCAAATTGAATTAAAAGCCTATGCTTGTCACCAAAAGCATAGCCCAACCCACCGTAGATACCATGATAAGTATCTAAAAATCCAGCTTTTTGAAAATCAAATTGATAACGCAACATATAATATGGCCTATGGAATGCGTAGTGTCTGTCTTTAGTCGGCAATGGAGCTTGCCAAAACAAGGCCATTTGAGGAGCTAAAGCCCCTTGTAAACTACGCTCAACCCCACAACCCAATTCTAATCCTAAACCCCCTGCATCCAGAACCTTTACACCTTTGACACTCAAGACTTGGTCATAGCGATGTAAGGCCGCACCTAGACCTACCATATATTGCGCACTGAGCATTTTAATACTGGTCAGACAGAGTAAAAGTGTGGTTTTACGAAAACACATATGCAAAAATAAAAAAAGGCCTTCCGGAGAAGACCTTTTTCATAAAATTGAATGAAAGATTAAACCAAACCTTGGTCAATCATGGCGTCAGCTACTTTTACAAAGCCAGCCACATTGGCACCTTTCACGTAATCTACATTGCCACTTGCATCTTTACCATATTTCACACAAGCTTCGTGGATAGAAACCATGATGCCATGCAAACGTTGGTCTACTTCTTCAGCCGACCAAGATAAACGCAAAGAGTTTTGAGACATTTCAAGACCTGAAGTGGCAACACCACCAGCATTAGACGCTTTTCCTGGAGCAAAAAGTACATTTGCCGCCTGGAAAGCTGCAATTGCTTCAGGAGTAGAAGGCATGTTTGCTCCTTCTGCAACACATTGAACACCGTTTGCAATCAGCGCTTTTGCTTCGTCACCGTTGAGTTCGTTTTGTGTAGCACACGGAAGTGCGATATCTGCTTTTACTTCCCATGGACGCTTGCCAGCTACAAATTTTGCGCCAGCGAATTGCTTTGCATACTCAGAAATACGACCGCGGCGGTTGTTTTTCAAATCCATTACCCATGCCAATTTTTCAGCATCGATACCAGCTTCGTCGTAGATATAGCCTTCAGAGTCAGAAAGCGTCACTACCTTACCACCTAGTTGTGTTGCTTTTTCACAAGCAAACTGAGCTACATTTCCTGAACCAGAAACTGCAACAATTTTACCATTGAAAGAGTCGCTTTTTGTGGCTAACATTTCTTTAGCAAAATAAACTGTACCATAACCAGTTGCTTCCGGACGGATCAATGAACCACCCCAGTTGCGACCTTTACCAGTTAATACACCAGTAAATTCATTGCGCAAACGCTTGTATTGACCAAACATGTAACCGATTTCACGACCACCTACACCGATGTCACCTGCAGGTACATCTGTGTCGGCTCCGATATGACGGAAAAGTTCAGTCATGAAAGACTGACAAAACTTCATGACTTCGTTGTCTGACTTACCTTTTGGATCAAAATCAGAACCACCTTTACCACCGCCCATAGGCAAGGTAGTGAGTGAATTTTTAAAGATTTGCTCGAAACCTAAAAACTTCAGGATCGATAAATTTACAGATGGGTGAAAACGCAAACCACCTTTGTATGGACCAATTGCGCTGTTGAATTCTACACGGTAACCGCGGTTCACTTGAATGTTTCCGTTGTCGTCTAACCATGGAACACGGAAGATAATAGTGCGCTCTGGTTCAACGATGCGGTCAAGAATTTTTGAGGTTTTGTATTTTGGATTGGCCTCGATAAAAGGAATAACAGCTTCAGCTACTTCCTGGACAGCTTGTAAAAACTCAGGTTCGTGGCCATTTTTGGCACGAACACGATCCATGAAAGCTTCAATTTCTGCGTGATACTGATTTGACATAAGAGTTGTTTTTTTGTTTGTAAACTTTGGGCAAAAATAACTGAAAAAGCACTCCTGCACTCATCTTTTTTCAACAATTTATTAGTGTCTAAATGACACTAATTCGCAGTAGGAATTCTTGTTTGAAAATAATTGATAAAAAGAGTGTGTTTTTACTTGTCAAAAAGCAACTCTAGCATGTATATTTGCGTTTAAGAACCGTTTTGAATCAACTACTACATAAAATGACGTATACTAAAAATACCGTTATCTCCAAATATGCCGCGCTAGTCCTTTTAGTGCAGCTATTTACATTTCATACAATTTACGCCCAAGGCCCTGTAACACTTTGCCTAGGTCAAGATACCACCGTTTGCCCTGGGCAAACAGTGGTCATCAACAATTGTAATTCAGGAACGACGCCCGGAACATCTGCAGGTTTATATCTCAATGCGCCAACCAACGTCACACTCTCTGATGACTCCTGGTCTGCTTCCGTTAGTATTGGATTCCCGTTTAACTTTTACGGAAACAGTTACTCACAATGTGTTATCGGATCCAACGGACTCATTTCTTTCAATTTAGCAAATGCCGGAGGTTATTGTCCTTGGGCATTGGCAGGAGTTGGAACATTACCAAATGCTGGTTTTGCAGCAGCCAAAAATACAATTATGCTTACCTACCAAGACATCAATCCGTCTTTAGGTGGCCAAATCCAATACCAAACAATCGGAACAGCTCCAAACCGCAAGTTTATCGTGCTTTACAAAAACATCATGATGTTCAGCTGTACTTCACAGTGTAACTACATGGCCATTGTTCTTTACGAAACTACCAACGTATTTGAATTACATATCGGCAACAAGCCAATTTGTTCATCATGGAACAGCGGTTTAGCTATTCAAGGATCACAGAACAATATGCCTATGCCAACGGCACACATCACGCCAGGACGCAACAACACCGTTTGGGGTGCCAACCAAGATGGCCGCCGCTTTACGCCCACCTCTCCAACAAACACTGCCGCCTACACCATTACACAAATCCCTTATGCGATGGTCAATAGCCCGGGTAGCAATTTTGTTTGGGCCAACACCAACGGACAAACCTTCCCCTACAACAACGGTACACTGAATGTCAATATCATACCACCAGGCACCACCGGCTATTTCCTTTCGGGCGCAGCATGTGGCACCAGCATCGGCTCCATAACGCAAGATACCACCTGGATCACACGCGCTACGCCATCCGTAACCACTACTGTCATACCCGACGTCTGTTCGCAAGGCATCGGAAGTGCTACGGCAACCCCGGGCGCTGGCTCACCCGCACCATGTACTTACACCTGGAACCCTGGTGCAATAACAGGCAACCCAGCAACAAACTTAACAGCCGGCACCTATACAGTTACGCAACACGACGGCAATGGTTGTAACTCAACAGCAACTGCTATTATCACCGATACGCCTGCTAATTTCTCTTATACCTCTACTCAAGTTTCTTGTCCGGGTGGCTCCGACGGAACAGCAACGGCGAATGTGACGCCAGCAACTGGTGTAATTACTTATCAATGGAGCACTGGTGCCAACACCCAAACAGTAACAGGTCTTTCAGCGGGTAATTATTGGTGTTATGCTTCAAATGCTACCGGCTGTTCAGATACGATTTACGTTACTGTCACTGAAATTCCTGCCATGATCCTCAGTGCTGTAAATATCGTAGATGCCAACTGTTACACTTTCGCCAACGGGCAAGCCACAATTGACGTCATTCAAGGAACAGCACCATATACTTATGATTGGGATATCTCCTCTTCACTTGCGGCAACAGCCCTTGATCTCCCTGCTGGTTTAAATACTTGTACGGTAACCGATGCCAATGGCTGTGTACAAACTATCGGTGTAACTATAGCTCAACCAAATCCGCTTGACATCACCTTCCTCACCCTTGACACCATGATTTGTTCTGAATCAAATATTGTCTTGAGTGCAACAGGTGCTGGAGGTTCAACCGCATATACCTTTACCTGGACCGAAAACGGCATTCCAATTGGTAATGGCTCAAACATTACCGTTGACCCACTAAATTCTGGTACAGTTTATTGCGTTACACTAAGTGAACTGTGTGGCTCACCAACTACTACTGAATGCATGACCATCACTTTCCCACAAGATATCATCGCTATCATTCAACCTGTTGACAACCAAATTTGTACGCCAGGTAATTTTGAATTACACAATGTATCCACAAATGGTCAGGATATCGCATCTACTGCCTATTCCTTCTCTAACGGAGATCAATTTAATTTACCAAATCAAGACACCCTCTTTCACACCATTGCACAGCCCGGTGACTACGACCTCAGCGTCATCATCACCTCTATCCACGGCTGTATTTACAACGGTTTCTTCGATGATTTACTGACCGTTACACCTATGCCATCGGCGAACTTTACACTTTCAAAAAATCCTGTTACTTGGTTTGAAACTACTGTTCAGACCAACGATATCTCATCTGGCAACATTGCCCAATACGACTGGACTTCACCAGGTGCTACTCAAATCACCAGCAATGGATCCAGCGCCATTATTTCATACCCAGAAGGCGTTATGGCAACCTATCCGATTATGCTCACGGTAACCACTGTAGATGGCTGTTCAGACTCTATTTCCATTGATATTGAAGTGGTTTCAGATGTTATTTTCTATGCCCCTACTGCATTTACCCCAGACGACGACGAGCACAACCAAGTATGGTCATTCTATATCGAAGGCATCGATAACGAAAACTTTCATCTCGCGATTTACAACCGTTGGGGCGAAATCATTTGGGAAACCAATGACCCTAAAGGTTACTGGGATGGTTATTACAATGGTGTCAAAGTACAACCTGGCACCTACGTTTGGAGAGCTTGGTACAAAGAATTAGATACGGACGGCAAAACAATCAAAACTGGCATGATTCATGTGATTAGATAATTCATGAAAAAATACCCTTACTTAATAGCACTCATTCTATTACTTAGTCAGGCTTCTTGCGCTCAAAAAATCAAAGCGCTGGGCAAAGAACTACCCATTAACATCCCGACTGTTCCGGCTGCAAAGCCACAGCTTTCTAATGAAGAAGTTATTTCAGGACTCAAGGAAGCTTTACAACTTGGTATTGAAAAAGCGGTCAATAAAAGTAGTCTTGTCGATGGCTTCTTAGGCAATCCTCAAATCAGACTCCCTTTTCCTGCTGATGCCATCAAAGTCAAAGAAAAAGCTCTTCAACTTGGCATGACCACACAGGTTGATAAATTTGAAACCACCCTCAATAGAGCAGCTGAAGAAGCCGTAAAAGAAGCCCTTCCCATTTTCAAAGAAGCCATATTAAAAATGAGTGTTCAAGATGGCATGGCGATTTTAAAAGGTGGAAATGGTGCTGCTACCATGGCATTATACGATGCCGTAGGCAAAGCCAATCAACAGCTCTACAACGCTTTTCTTCCAAAAGTAAAAGAAGCTACAGCAAAGGTGGGCTTAACGGCCTACTGGAATCCACTCATTACAAAATACAACGCTGCTGCCAAACTCACAGGAGGCCAACAACTTGATCCAGACCTCGACGCCTACATTACACAAAGAGCCATAGAAGGTTTATTTATTTTAATTGCGCAAGAAGAAGATCAAATTCGTGCCAATCCTGCGGCCCGCGTATCAGATCTATTAGCAAAAGTATTCGGCTCCATCTAATGCAATTCCCTGCTACTGAACTTGTCCTTGACGCAAACGGCGCCGTTTATCACTTGGGGCTTCAACCTGAGCAACTTGCTTCCAAAATTATTTTAGTTGGTGATCAAGACCGAGTGGCTAAAATTAGTCGCTTCTTTGATGTCATTGAATATCAAATTCAACACCGCGAATTTGTCAGCCACACAGGGCTTTACAACGGAAAACGACTCACGGTGCTCTCTACCGGAATCGGGACAGACAACATTGACATCTGCCTACAAGAACTAGACGCATTGGTCAATATTGATTTGGTCAAAAGAGAAGAAAAACAAACTAAACAATCCTTAGAAATTGTACGCATCGGAACTTGTGGCATCTTGCAGAAAGCTATTCCTGTTCATTCCTTTATCCTATCCACACATGCCTTGGGCTTAGATAACGTGGCCCATTTTTATCCGATTCCTTTCGATGAAAATGAACTGCAGCTCTTACAAGACATCAAAACACAAATCACTTTCCCTACCAATGTGCTGCCCTACCTTAGTGCCGCTAATTCAGATTTAGTTAAACGCATGCAAAGTGAACAAGTGCACTGTGGAATTACCATCACAAGCTCTGGTTTCTATGGACCTCAAGGGCGTTCTTTGCGCCTGGAAAGTAATATGCGTGACATCCATTTACAACTGGGCGCCTTTCAAAACAAAGAACTCCGCATCATGAATTTTGAAATGGAGAGCTCGGCAATTTTTGCGCTCGGAAAGGCGCTAGGGCACCGCTGCACCACACTATGTCTAGGCGTGGCAAACAGACCCAATGAAGAATTCTCTACGGGTATTGA
>JBEDCS010000199.1:0-13636 GCA_041176605.1 Bacteroidota bacterium | reverse complement strand
TCAATATTGGTTCCTGCAATGGTTGTTATGCCGGAAGCGCCCAAATTGCTTATCAAATTACCATAGAAAACATTAACCCTATTCCAAGTTTTCAGGATACAGCTACCCTCACCCTTTTTGACAGCCCGTTGGTGCCTATACTCCAAAATGACAGCACGTTGCAGCAGCTCCTTGCTATCAACACCAGTTCTTATTTACAGTGGTACTGGAACGGAGCACCTCTGCTCGGGCAAAACAATAATAGCTTGAATCTTCAAGAAAGTGGTTATTACCACGTGCTCTCTATCAATCAACATGGTTGCGCGCAATCATCTGATACCTTGTTTATAACAGTAGATTTAGCAGCTGTAGAAGACAACAATTCAGCAGGTGCAAGTTTTCACCTTACAATTGATCAACTCACAAATCAACTCAGTATTGAAATTGAACCAGAACTTGTAGGTGCTCAAATTGAACTCTGGCTAATAGATGGTCGTTTGATTGATGCTTGGAAGAGTGTTCAAACAATTGAAAATTATCCAATCGACCTGCTTTCCAATGGCATTTATTTGGTAAAACTGTCGAAAGGTAATGTAGTGAAAGCAAGTAAAATTTCGATCGTTCATTAAGTTAATTTATAGATAACCATCCATGACTTTATACTTTGATATCTTTGCAAGGTGAAAAATTCCAATCCGCTATCAAGGTATCAATGGCTCGCAGTAGCTATTCTGGCCTTAACCCAATTTACTGTTGTGCTCGATTTTATGGTGATGTCGCCTCTAGGTGACCTCCTAATGAAAGATTTCAAAGTCAAACCCGATCAATTTGGAATTGTTGTATCAAGTTATGCACTAGCAGCCGGGATTTCTGGCTTTATGACAGCAGGATTCGCGGATCGTTTTGACCGCAAACGATTACTCGTATTCTTCTATAGCGGGTTTATCGTCGGGACTTTATTTTGCGGCTTGGCCGACAACTATATACATTTAGTATGGGCCAGGATCCTTACCGGTATTTTCGGAGGTGTGATGTCTTCAATTGCAATGGCTATTGTCGCCGACTTATTTAGTCTTGAACAACGCGGGCGTGTCATGGGCTTCATGCAAATGGGTTTTGGTTTGAGTCAAATTATCGGAATTCCTCTTAGTCTATACATTGCCGATCTTTACCACTGGCAAACTCCGTTTTATTTGATTGTTGGGCTATCTACCGGAATGCTTGTTGCAATTATTTTCACATTGAAACCTATCAATGCGCACCTTGCACTGAAAAGCGAACGTTCGGCTTTTTCGCATTTATTAGCTACAATTAAAAACCGCAATTACAGAATTGGTTTTATGGCCACTGCATTTATGTCTTTAGGCGGCTATTTTATGATGCCTTGGGGCAGTGCCTTTGCTGTTAACAATGTCGGGATTTCTCAAAAAGAGCTACCGCTACTTTTCATGATCGTTGGTATTTCTACTTTTATGATTATGCCACTCATTGGCTGGATTGCCGATAAAGTCAATAAATTCCAATTGTTTCTAATTGCCTCTCTCATTATGGTTGGCTCCGTTTTGGTCTATGTTCACCTCGGACACAACAGCTTATTTGTGCTCATTTTGGTCAATATCTTTATGATGGGCGGCATCATGGCCCGTATGGTGCCTTCTCAAGCCTTGACTACTTCTGTTCCTGAACCAAAAGATCGCGGTGCATTTATGAGCATCAATGCTTCACTTCAGCAAATGGCAGGAGGTGTTGCGGCAATCATAGGTGGGAAAATTGTCTTGCAAGCCAATGAGCACGCACCTCTTGAAAGATTCGATACATTGGGCTATGTTGTGATAGCAGTGATTGTGATTAATATATACCTTACTAGAAGAGTGTATCTCTACGTTCAATCAAAATCTAAATAGAAAGGATCCTATTAAATCAAAGAGGCGGCCAATGGCCGCCTCTTTGTTTATGATAAATGTAGAATTAGATATTCGTAACTTGAATTATGCTTACTCTGCTACATCAATATCAGCCAGCTTTGCTAATTTCTTGAATTGAATTTTGGCTTGAATGCGATCAACTACATAATACATCATGGGCACTACAATAATGGTCAAGAACATTGAACTGGTCAAACCGCCAATTAATACCCAGGCCAAACCGTTCTTCCATTCTGCTCCTGAACCAGTGGCAGTTGCAATAGGAACCATACCAATGACCATAGCTATTGTCGTCATTAAAATTGGACGCATCCTTTCGCGAACTGATTCAAGTAAGGCATTGTAGGTACTCATACCCTTCTGCTTTAAATGATTGGTGAAGTCGACAATTAATATGGCATTTTTTGCCACAAGCCCCAGCAACATCAACATACCTAACATCGTGAAAATGCCCATATTTGAAGAAGTCAAGGCAAGGGCTAAGATAGCTCCAACCAATGAAACCAAAATAGAGAAGAGTACTACAAAAGGATACACAAAATTGTCGTAGAGCGCTACCATGATTAAGTATACCAATATTACGCCGATACCCATCGCAGTGCCAAGTGCTCCGAAAGACTCTTTCTGACGCTTGATTTCTCCACCCCAAGTAAGGCGGACACTTGGGTCTAATGGTTCTTTTTTAAGATAATCTTCAATGGCAGTGGCAACCGTTCCTGGAGCAGTACCTAATACATAACAACGGAGTGTTGTATTTGCAATACGATTTTTACGCTCTAAGGTACCTGCTGCGTTATCCACACTAATATTGGCAAAATCAGCTAAGCGCACTTGTTTTCCTTCGTTGTTGGTAAAACTCATTTCAGCAACATCTTGGATGTCTTTGCGATTGGCTGCATCGAGCATGACACGGATATCGTACTCGGATCCAGCAAGATCAATTTGACTGTCGTCGTTACCTGAAAGTGCACCCTGCAGCTGCATACCCACTGCGGCTACGTTCACTCCTAACTGCCCCATTTTCTCGCGATCTAGGGCAATCTTGACCTCCGGAGTAATATCTTCGGTACTTAATGAAGGATCTTTGGCCCCTTTCATGGCTTTGATGGCGTGCTTGAGGCGCTGGGCCTCTTTCATCATGAGTTCTTTGTCATTACTTGAGATGAATATTTCAATTGGCGCTTGTTCAGAGTCAATTAAACCCATGTTGAGGGCTTTTACCTCTACACCAGGAAATTCATTTTCAATTTTTGTTCTGATGGCATTCATGTACTCAATGGTAGGGATTTCTTTTTGTTTTCCCTTTTTCATCATGATGGTTACCTCTGAGCGGTTTTCAGCTCCAAAAGCCGCAGCACCTAAACCAGCGCTTGGACCACCTACATTGGAAAACACGATATCAATCATGTCTTTTTGAGCCAATAACAATTGCTCAATTTTCATGGTAGTGAGGTTGTTTTCGGCGAATGTAGCACTCTTGTCGTATTTGAGTTTGAGCATAAACTTCCCTTGGTCACCTTGTGAGACAAACTCCTGACCCACAATACCCAAGCCCATGGTAGAGAATGAGGCTACAAAAATTCCGATAATGATCAAGCCCATCGAAATTTTGTGTCTGAGCGCCCAACCTACAATTTTTACATATGAATCTGTGAAAATGGTGATGCGGCGTTCAAACCATAATAATACTGCCTGAAAAGGTTTCTTTGGATTGAGTTTGACTTCTTTGGCAAAACGCGAGGCCAACCATGGTGTTAAGGTGAAGCAGACAAACAAAGACATCAAGGTAGAAACAACTACCACAATAGAGAATTGGTGTAAGATGTCTGAAATGGTTCCTTCGATAAAGACAACCGGCGAGAAAACCACGACATCCACTAGTGTAATCGCTAAGGCAGTAAAACCGATTTCATTGCGTCCGTCTAGCGCAGCTTGTCTGCGTTTTTTACCCATTTGAAGGTGACGATAGATATTCTCCAAGACTACAATAGAGTCATCGACCAAAATACCAATGACTAAAGACATCGCAAGCAAGGTCATGAGGTTGAGTGTATAGCCCAACAGATACATGGCTACAAATGTTGAAATCAAGGATGCAGGAATCGAAACCAAAACGATAAAAGCATTGCGGATGGTATGCAAGAATAAAAGCATCACTAAAGCCACCAATAATACCGCTAACTCGAGGTCATGGATCACGGCATCTACTGATTCAATGGTCGGAATCGAGGTGTCTGTGGCAATGGTAAATTGCAGACCTTCTTTGGCATATTTCTCTTCGAGGTCTTTGAATTTCTGCTTCGTAAGTTTAGCGACATCAACCGCATTGGCATCACTTTGTTTTTTAATGCGCAATCCGATACCATTGACCCCATTCAAACGGCTGATCGTCACTTGATCATCGCTGGCATCTACTACTTCGGCAAGATCACCTAACTTAATAGAAGAAGTTCCTTTGGAAACGAGCACTAAATTGCGGAGGTCTTCAATGCTTTGATACTTACCGGTTAATCGAACCGTAATTTGCTCAGTACTACTTTTGACTTTTCCCGTCGGAAAATCGAGGTTCGACATCGCAACAGCTTGATTGATCTGGGCCAAAGAAAGACCTAGTTTACGCATTTTATCTTTGTCTACATTGACTCGGAAAGCGCGGCGTTCACCACCAATGACTTGAACCTCTGCAACACCTTTAACTTGCTTAATTTGCGGCAAAAGTTGCTCGTCCATGAGGCGCATGAGTTCGGCGTCAGTGATTTTTGAGGCCACTGCACTTAGTTGCAAGACCGGCGTGGCATTTGGCTCAATTTTAGCCACCACTGGGTTGAGCGCATCTTCTGGTAGTTTACTTAAGTTATTATTGATTTTGCGCTGCGCATCTTCAAGTGCGTCATCGATATTTGCAGAAGCTTTGAACTCAAGCAAAACAAAAGATGCATTGTCAAAAGAGAAAGACGTTACCTCATCTACGTTTTCCATCCCACTCAAGACATCTTCAAGTGGTTTAGAAACCTGTGATTCTACTGTAGATGGAGAAGCACCCGGATAGGCAGTAGTGATCGTTAAAAGTGGTGCCGAAAAATCTGGCATCAACTCATACGATAGTTGCTTGTAACTAATGATACCACCACCGACAAGAATGGTGAAAATCACGATGATAAAGGAGGGCCTTTTAATGGCCAATTCTGTGAGTGTCATGTGGCTATTAATTGCGTTTGATATTCATACCGTCCTCTAAATTCACTTGGCCTTTCACTACAATTTGATCGCTTGCTGTTAAGCCCGAAACAACTTCTATGTAGTTGCCATCCGAAGTGCCAGGACTAAAGCTTGTGAGTTTTGCTTTGCCGTTACGGACAACATATACTTGTGGTGTTTTGGTTGACCCAATTAAAGCTTTTCTAGGCACTGCCATGGCGGTGATGGTTTGGTTACTTTTCAGGGTCACACTTCCATACATCCCTGCAAGTATTTTAGCTCCAGCCTTGTTTGTCACTAAAACCTGAACTTTGAAATTATGCAACGCATCTGCTTGAACAGAGGTGCTGTAAACGGTCGCGTTATAAACTTCACCTTCATGAGCATCAACCCTTACCTCTACTTTTTGTCCTACTTTAAATTTAAGCACATCGCGCTCAGGAACAGAAATTGACAATTTGAGCTGTCCGATGTCTGTTAATTCGACGATTGGTGTTCCTGGCATCACCATTGAACCTAAATCGGCCATTTTCTTGGTAACGACACCTGAAAACGGAGCAACAATTTTACAACCCTTTAATTGTTTCTGAAGTTGCTTGAGCTGTACTTCGGCAGACTTGAGCGCCAATTCCATTTTTTCAGCTTCAACTGAAGAAACCGCTTGCTCTTTGCGCAAATTGGCAAAACGAGCATTGTCATTTTTTAATTGTGCGATATTGAGTTTGGCATTTTCAATTTGTAATTGAATCAATTCATCATCAAGTTTGGCGATGACTTGCCCTTTTTGAACTTGCGCTCCTTCTTTGACCAATAAATCGATCAGTTTACCAGATCCTTCTGAGGCAACATTGTTCTGGTGCATCGCATCGAAAACACCTAGGTAAGAAAATGCACTTTCAAAAGTGTAATTGGCTATTGGATTTGCGGTTTCAACCAAGACTGCTGCATCGAGGTTATGGATGTAAATTTTCTTTTTAGCTTCCGCTGAGTTTGACAAAAGCTTTGTAACCGTAAGTGCAAGTACACCGATAACGGCTAATGAAATAAGGATGATTCTTCTCATGGTGTGTTATTTGATATTTCCGTTTGTTTTTAAGTATTCTAATTCTGCTTGTCTGAGTGTAACATAGGCAGCAACAACGCCTGCTTGCGCTTGCTCAAGACCGGTTTCTGCCAATAAAAAATCATTTACTGAAATAAGACCTTCTTTGTATTTAAGTTCGGCGTTTTTATGAACGGCAGTTGCTAAAGAGAGCTGCTCTTTTGCTACATCTAGGGCCGCAGCTTTAACCGCAATATTGCGCTTATTCTGTTCGCTTTGTTGCTGTAATTGCAAACGAGTAAGGTCTTGCTGTGCTTGAATTTGCTCTTGCTTTAGTGTATTTACAGCGGCTTTGTGGTGCTTGTCTAAGCCATCAAAAAGATTCCAATCCATGCGAAGGCCTACAAATGCACCATCAATACCTGTTCTGAAATCGGTTTCAGGATTCATATTGACATTGTATTGGTAGATGCCATAAAGGTTTAAGTTTGGCAAGTAGCCCATTTTGATACCTTTTGCTTCTTCTATTGCCATTTTTTGCTGTTGTTCGAGCAATTGGATAGCAAATAAGTTGGCTTGTTCTGGATCAATAAGCAGTGTTTGCTGAACCATTTGATCGTTGCTCAACTCTATTGATGATTTTGGATCTAGACCAATCATGATTTTGAACAACTCTTCAAGTTGAGCTTTGGTAGCTACTAAATTTGCAAGGTTATTTTCAATGTTTAATAAATTGATGCGTACTTTATCGGCTTCAGTTTGAACGAGCATCCCTTGACTCACAAGAAGATCCATGTTTTTGAGCATGCGCTTGACGTTGGTGGCATTGCTATCTAAAAATCGCAATTGCTGATAAACACCCTGCAAAATGAAATACGTATTGGATACTTGATATTTCACCTCTTGAATGGTCATGTCACGTTGGATTTTGACAATCTCGCTATTGATGCGCAAAGCAGCCAAACCATAATTCACTTGCGAATTGAATAAAATCTGATTGAGTTGTACTGTATTACTTAAAACGATAGGTACGCCAAACTTTACTTCAGCAAAAGTCCCGGGTGCGCCACCAAAAAATTGGGCGGGCACTACCTGACCTGGAATCACGGCATTGTAACGGTAGTCTGCCGAAAAATTCAACGAAGGAAGTCTTGTAGACAAATAAGCCGAGCGCTGACTTTCGTTGATAGCGACATCAAGCTGCGCATTTCTAATTTGCACATTGGCAGAATCTGCCATACGCAAGCACGTTGCTAGGTCATATTTTTGGGCTTGCACGGACAGGCCAAAAAATAAACACAGCAACCCGAAGGAGAGATTGGGTTTCATTTTCATGCGGTTTGATTTTGATTTTGTGGGAATAAAAAATTGATAAGCATTTCTTTGACAAAGGCTTTATGAGCCAATAAATCTTGATCTAGGGTTGGGGCATCTATGCCATGAAATTGTTGGGTTAGTTTCTTGGACATAAATGGGTAATGTACGTTTGACATCAGCAGAATGGTGACGTTTCTGAGGCTAATTTGACGCATTTCGCCGCTGGCCTGTGCCGCTTCAAATTGTTGAAAAATACCGGTTTTGGCAATTGGCTCGAAAAATGGTGGGGTGGCCATACCCTCTCCCTTATTTTGCTGCAAGGCCTGTAAAATAAACATCGGGAGTTCGGGATGCTCCATGAAAAAATCAAATTCTTTTTCGATGAGCAAAGACGTTTTTTCTTTCAAGCTGAGATCCGAACTAAATACTTCGATCATTGCTTGTAGGAAATCGCTCATGGCGCCTTCAAAAATGAGCTCAAAAAGTTTTTCTTTAGACCTGAAGTAATAATTCAATAATGCCACATTACTGCCTACTTCTTTGGCGATATCGCGCACTGAGCACCCATCAAAGCCTTTGGTCATAAAGACTTTCTTTGCGGCAGCCTTTATCTTTTCTTCTGTACTGAGGTCTCTTTTCATAGCAACTACAAAATTTGCGCTGCAAAGTTAAACACTCTTTTTAAACAAATGTTTAAGATTTGCATAAAAATTTAAACACTTGTTTAATTTTTGGCTAATTCGGGGCTATTTTGTTCCTTTGAGAGATGAATAAACTACTCCTACTATTCCTGATAATACCCAATCTCAGTTTTGCTCAAAACAATACACAGACAACCTGGTTTGAAGATGCCAAACTCGGTATTTTCATCCATTGGGGTATGTATGCAGTGGACGGCACCTCTGAAAGCTGGGCTTTTCACAACAAAACCGTTCCATACGACCAATACATGGCTCAAATGAAAGGGTTCAAAGCTGAAAATTATGAGCCCTCAGCATGGGCAGCCTTGATCCAAGAAAGTGGTGCTCAATATTGCGTCATCACCACTAAACACCACGACGGCCTTTCACTCTATGATACTAAAATACGAACTGCCTCACCTAAAAAAAATATAAACTGGAATCCTAAACTCCCGCTAAGTACGGTCTATCAGAGCCCTTGTAAACAAGATTTAATCGCTCCATTATTTGAAGAACTTAAAAAAGCGGGTATTCATACTGGCGCCTATTATTCACTATTAGATTGGAGCTCTAATGATTATCCGGCATTTTTAAAGGATTCTAGCCGCTATCGTATCCAAGATGATACTTTTCGTTGGGGGCGCTTTCTGAATTTCATGCATGGCCAAATTACAGAAATTGCAAGTCAATACAACCCTGATCTTTATTGGTTTGACGGCGATTGGGAACACTCTGAATCGGAATGGCAAGCACAAAAAATTGATTCAATCATCCATCACTATAACCCTATTGCCATTTTAAATGGTCGCCTCAAAAGTTATGGTAACTACGACACGCCGGAACAAAACATGCCAATTAGTCATCCGGATAGAAACGCATGGGAGCTTTGCTTAACCACTAACGACAACTGGGGCTACAGACCCCAAGACAAAAACTTTAAAAGCCATTTTGAATTGCTGAGTATCTTCACGGAGTGTTTAAATATGGGCGGCAATTTATTGCTAGATATCGGGCCAAAAGCCGATGGCACCATTCCCGATGAACAAGTTGCTATTTTAAAAGAATTCGGGCGCTGGACCCAAAAACATGCAACAGCTATTTATGCTACAAAAGCTGGTTTACCCGCAGGGCATTATCATGGGTCCTCTACCCTTAGTAAAGATTCCTCAACCCTTAATTTATTTGTGCCGAGTCCACAAGGTCAAGATTTAACGGCATCATCGCTAACCATTCAAATTTTTATCAAAGGCCTTCAAAGCAAACCGGTTTCGGCTCAACTCATAGGTTCAACAGCTGCGCTCAAAGTAAAAGAGGTCGGGAAAATTTCTTGGAGCTCAGTTCCCGGCACCTATTTCATCGAGATACCAATCGCAGAGATGGACCCCATGATCAGTGTGGTTGAACTCAAATTTTATGAACCGCTGCAATTGTATATAGGCAAAGGTGGTTTCCATTAAAATACGCCAACATTTCTAAAGCCATCACCTCATGATCAAAACCGGCATACTCAGCTTTTTCTTTATTTGCTCTTTTACACTTTTTTCTCAGAAAGAAGTCTATTACCCTAGACTTCAAAATACCTTTGAATTTTATTTACGAGATGCCGGGCAACAAACCCAACATTTTGAACTGCGTTTTTTTTGGCCAGACAAGCAGTTTTTTCCACAATGCGAGCAATGGGGTACTGATGGTTTTGGTGTCATCTGTGACAAAAAGCAAATTCAGATTTTTGGCTATACTGAAACTGCCATCAAAAACGGGATTTACGATCTCTTGCAACGCAAATTTAATTTCGAGTATTTTCAGGCAGAATGTACACGTATTCCAGAAAAACTACCCTTTAAACTGAGCTATGATCGCTATGAATCAGTACCTGCATTTCAATACCGAGAGATTTTTTACGGTGAAACAAGAAGGTCGGGATACGGGGAATGGCATAAACTTACAAGTGGAGAATCTTCCTTTACTTTTGAAAACCATCCCGGATGGGGTCTTTGGGTGCACACCCTTCACAAACTCCTTCCACCTGAGCAGCATTTCGATGCGCATCCAGAATACTACGCTTTGCGCAACGGCATTCGCATGAAAGACCAAGTTTGCCTCAGCAACCCTGAAGTCTTGAATTTGGTTTGCGACAACCTTGCCCTTGAAATGCGCAAAAAACCAACTGCCAAATATTGGTCGGTGAGCCAGATGGACAACTACAATTTTTGTGAGTGCAGCGCTTGCAAACATATTGACTCTATTGAGCAGGGTCATTCAGGGACCATGCTGCGCTTTGTCAATGAAGTCGCCAAGCGTTTTCCAGACAAAATCATTTCTACACTTGCTTATCAATACACCCGCAGTGCACCTCTAATCACCAAACCTGAAGCGAATGTCAATATCATGCTCTGTACGATTGAAGAAAACAGAGCAAAATCTTTGGCTGGCAGCGGCTTTGAAAAAGATTTAAAAGATTGGGCCGCCATCACCAATAACATCCTGATCTGGGACTACGTCATTAATTTCTCACATATGGTGATGCCTTTTCCAAATTGGCCTACCCTTCAAGAAAACATTCAACTTTTCAAGCAAAACGGGGTGCAAATGATTTTTGAACAGGGCTATAATTCACCCTCCTCAGAAATGCAGCCCTTAAGAGCATTCTTACTTTCTAAATGGGTGTGGAACCCCAACCTTAATGCCGATAGTTTGATTTATGAATTCACTGAAAATTATTACGGCCCGGCAGGAGCCATCGTGAGAGAAATACTCCGAGCACAAGTTAAAGACCTTCAAAACAGCGGCAAGTCCCTGACCTTATACGAACCACCTATTACACATATCAGTGGTTATTTGTCACCGGCTAACCTCAAATGGGCACTCAATATGTATGAAAAGGCCAAGAAATTACCGGACATGACCGCCCCACAAGTTTTAAGAATTGAAATGGCCGAACAAAGCATTCGCTACGCACTCCTTGAAGTAGGGAAATCACCACTCGCAGGCTCTGATTGGTATTTTGCTGGAAACGAAGCGTTTTACCAGCAATTGCTCAAAGAATTTACGTCAATAGCCAATAAAAACGGCCCAAAACTCTTACATGAAGTTAGGCTCAGCCCTGAACAATTCCAACAACAAACCCTTCAATTCTGGCAAGAAGCCCGCGTGAAACACTTGGCCAAGCAACAAAATGTCCGTTACCTGCAGCTTCCTGCAAAATCTTATCGAGATGGCCTTGAGATCAATGATACGCTGAGTTGGACAAAAGCGGCCAGTATCAATGACGGCTTGCGCTCCACACTAGAATACCAAAAAGGTTGGCAAGGCTGGCAGGGTCAAGATGCCGTACTCGAGATACAACTCGAAAAAGCTTATGCCATCGACTCTGTGCGCATTCATTATTTGGCAAATAATCAATCTTGGATCATGGGCCCAAGCAAGTTAACCGTAAGCGGGCAAACCATACTTGCCAATGCATTTCAAATAAGTACTCATAATCCTGAAGTGGGCCAAGCGCAAAACAATGGTGCTTATCCACTTGTGGTAAATAATTTCCCTAACGACCCCATTCAAACCTTACAAATTACCATTGGTAATCCTGGCCCGCTTCCGAAATGGCGTGGTGTAGCCGGAGATGGTTGGTTATTTATCGATGAAATAGAAGTTTATGGACACGAAAAATAAAGCAATCCTATTTTGTTTAGTGGTTTTTTTGGGTTTTTATTCAAAAGCACAGCACCACGAACAAACTTATTTTCCACCGACAGATTCGTTGGTCATTCAAAAATTAGCCACCTGGCAAGACTACAAATTTGGCCTACTCATGCACTGGGGCTCTTATAGCCAATGGGGCGTTGTCGAAAGTTGGAGCATCTGCCCCGAGGACGAAGATTGGTGCACGCGTCGTGGCCCATTTGCACATTCTTATTTTGAGTATGTAAAAGCTTATGAGCAGCTACAATCTACATTCAACCCGTCGCAATTTGACCCAAACCGCTGGGCAAAGGCTGCCAAAAATGCAGGGATGAAATACATGGTTTTCACCACTAAACACCATGACGGTTTCTGTATGTTTGATTCAAAACTGACCAACTACACCGTTGCCAATTCAAATTGCCCCAACAGCAAAAGCGCGTTCCCCGACCTGACTCGCCCAATTTTTGAGGCATTTCGTTCAGAAGGCCTATGGGTGGGTGCTTATTTCTCCAAACCAGATTGGCACCACCCAGACTACTGGGATCCGAAATTCCCGCCCTATGACCGCAACCCTAACTACGACCTTCAAAAGAAACCCGCAAAATGGGAATCTTTTGTGCAATTTACGCAGGGGCAAATCATGGAACTCATGCAAAATTATGGCCCTATAGACATTTTATGGCTCGATGGTGGCTGGGTTCAACCTTACACCGAAACCTCTCCAAAATGGGGCTACAAACCCGTCGATCAAAATATCCGCATGGATGAATTGGCAGCCAAAGCAAGAAAAGTTCAGCCCGGCCTCATCGTGGTTGACCGCGCGGTAGAAGGCCCAAATCAGAACTACCTCACGCCTGAGCAAAGCATTCCGGACAAACCGCTTCCCTACCCTTGGGAAACCTGCATGACGATGGCCAACAGCTGGAGTTATGTCCCCAATGATCAATACAAAAGCACCGCTACCCTGCTCAAAAACTTGTGTCTGATTGTTTCTAGAGGAGGGAATTTCTTACTCAACATTGCTCCTGACCCCCAAGGCCGCTGGGACAATACGGCCTATGAGCGCTTGGAAGAAATTGGCAATTGGATGCAAATGAATGGAGCAGCAATTTACAACTCCAAACCAATTGCACCCTACGAAATCAAGCAAGGTGACACTGGCACTTGGGTCTTCACACAAGTAGAAAAATCTATTTATGCAATTTGGATTCCGGGAAAAGAAAAAGAAAATCCAACACCGATTGATATTTCATACTTCAAGGTCAAAGGGGTTAAACCTTTGAATCAAAACAACCAAACCAAGCTCAAAAACGGTGTTTTGTCCGTAGAAATACGAAACAACCCTTTAAAAACGCCACAAGTATTTCGTTTACAGTAGTAAAAGCCCTACTTTCTTTGTACCTTTGTACCTACGTTCTTTGGGGTCGACATTGGATTTGACAGCGATAGCGGTAGTCAGGTGTCAGCATGCAGAGGCTTGTAGTGCTCCTCTTAAATATCGTGCTACGAACTATAAATGACAACACGTCATACGCACTTGCTGCTTAATTAACTGAATGTTAGTTGGCTTAATCTGGCTGAAGCACAGTAGGCTAGACAAGTACTTCTGATGAACTGCCACCCTTTCGGTTCATCGCTCAGAAGTTCATCCCATAGGGTTAGTGTTGCCGATGGTTTTACCGCAACATGAAATTTAAAAACCTAAGTGTTCGCGTTGGGTGTTCTTGTCCGGCCGCACATCGAAAATCAACCACGAACTAAGCATGTAGAAAGCTTGAAAACTCGTCGTTTGGACGAGGGTTCGAACCCCTCCG
>JBEDCS010000198.1:0-8693 GCA_041176605.1 Bacteroidota bacterium | reverse complement strand
TAGAAACCATGGCACACAAAAAAGGAGTCGGTAGTTCGAAAAACGGTCGTGAATCACATAGCAAACGTCTAGGTGTTAAAATCTTTGGTGGTCAAGCTGCTATTTCTGGTAACATCATCGTACGTCAGCGTGGTACTCAACACCACCCAGGCAACAATGTAGGTATCGGTAAAGATCATACCCTATTTGCTTTGACAGACGGTCTTGTTGAATTCCGCAAGAAAAAAGACAATCGTTCTTTCGTATCAGTTGTTCCTTTCGAGACAACAGAAGCTTAAGCCAACGCAATAACTTTGAAAAGCTCCACAGATTGTGGGGCTTTTTTTATGCGTATTTTTGAAACGACGAAACCACCCATGAAAAACATCTTCCTAGCTCTGCTCTCTAGCGCACTACTGATATTGAGCTTTCCGCACACCGGGAGCTTCACACCATTGGTTTTTATTGGTTTTGTTCCACTGCTGCTATTAAGAACTGAGCTTTTTCAAAACGACAAGAAACCTATTGTACGCATCTTTTGGGTCTACCTTTCTTTTTTACTTTGGAATATCGGAACAACATGGTGGGTGGCTAATGCTTCGATGAGCGGTGCCATTTTAGCATTCACCGTAAATGCCCTACTCATGACCATTGTTTTTGGTATCTGGAGTTGGCTTGATCGTAAAATGGCAGCAGGTTGGGGTTTCTGGCTTTTGATTCCTTTGTGGCTTTTGTTTGAGTTTGGTCATCACCGTTGGGATCTTTCTTGGCCATGGCTCACCTTAGGAAATTATTTTGCGAACCGCACTGGTTGGATTCAATGGTACGAATGGACTGGAACCTTTGGCGGTAGCGCTTGGGTGCTTTTCATCAATTTGTTCGTTTTTAAATTGGTCCTTCGTTTCCAAGCAAAGGAACTTTCAAAGAAGCACTGGGTCAGTTTGGTGGCTATCATCTTCACTCCAATTGTGGTGAGTCAAATCTTACTTTCCATTGACAATTTTTCAATCACTACACCTCGTCTATTGAAGGCGGTTGTGCTGCAACCTAACGTTGACCCCTATAACGAGAAATTTGCATTTGATGCCTCGAATGAAGCTTTTGCAGACAGCTTGATCAATCTTACCAATCGCCATGTGACTGCTCAAACAAATCTGGTACTCGCACCTGAAACTGCCTTGCCGCTGTCTTTTCTCGAAGATCGCCTACATACCTTTAGCTTCGGACAAACACTCACTCAACAAATCATCAAATGGCCCAAAGCCAATTTATTGATTGGCGCATCTACGGTCAAGCTTTTTGATCATAAAAATTCGGTAGCCAGCGCACCCATTCCTCGCGAAAACCGTTGGTTTGAAAGTTATAATACTTCGATGTTGCTTTCCAAAGGTAAGGAACCCAAATTTGTCCATAAATCCAAATTGGTTCCGGGTGTCGAATTGGTGCCATTTTCTGCTTATTTGCCCTTTTTATCAGCCATCGCCATTGAAAATGGAGGCACTTCTGGCACTTTGGGGATTGAAAAAAGTCCCAAAATATTTGAAATCCCGATGGATTCCAAGCCTACTAAGATCGCTCCCATTATTTGCTACGAATCTATATATGGTGATTTCGTGCGGCAGCAAGTTCAGAAAGGCGCTCAATTACTATGTGTCATTACCAATGATGGTTGGTGGGGAGATACACCAGGCTATAAACAACACTTTGCCATGGCCAGATTGCGCGCCATTGAAACAAGACGCTGGGTCTTGCGCAGCGCCAACACAGGTAGTAGCGGTAGCATTGACCCTACCGGGAAAATCATTAAAAAAACAGACTACTGGACCAAAGCAGCCTTTGCTCAGTCTGTTGAACTGCGTTCAGAACAAACATTTTATACGAAGTATGGAGATTGGTTGGCTGGCATTTCATTATCTTGGATATTGTTAGCACTCAGTAATGTCCTAATGGCAAAAGCGAATCTAAAACGCCAGAATTAACCATGAGATTCCTAGTTCTTTCCATCCTTATATTTTTGGTTAAATTCTCTTTGATTAGCCAAGTGAATTTCACGAATTCCACCCTTCCAATTGTCGTCATTGATACTGATAATATTCCGATCCCAGATGAACCTAAAATCATGGGCAATATGGGCATTATCTACAATGGTCCGGGGCAAGTCAATCAACTCACTGACCCGTTTAATGCATATAATGGTTATATAGGAATTGAAAGAAGAGGTTCAACATCTGCTGGTTTTCCGCAACAATCATATGGCTTAGAAACTAGACTAGCCGATTCTAGCAACCTGAATGTTTCCATCTTTGGCTGGCCTGCTGACAACGACTTTATTTTGTATGCACCCTATAATGATAAGTCACTGATGCGCAATGTACTGACCTATCATTTAGGGAACCAAACAGGGCGCTGGGCACCACGCACTCAGTTTTGCGAAGTGGTATTGAACGGGAATTATATCGGTGTCTATGTATTAATGGAACGCATCAAAACTAACCCGGGCCGTGTCGATATCAATACGTTAAATTATTCTGATACGCTTGATAATCAACTTACTGGTGGATATATTGTGAAGGTTGACAAAACCTCAGGTGGCGGGGAGATTGCCTGGACTTCACCTTATTTAAGTCAGGCACCAGGAAACAATTCAATCAATTTTCAGTTGCACGATCCAGAAATTGATTCCATACACCCCCTTCAAAAGGCCTACATTCAAGATTTTATTACTGACTGGGAGATTGCCTTAAAAATAAGCAGCTTTACGAATCCAAGCATTGGCTATAAGGCCTATATTGATGTAACCTCGTTTATTGACTATTTTTTACTCACCGAACTTTCGAAAAATGTCGATGGCTATCGCATCTCTTCTTTTTTATACAAACAACGATTGAGTGAAGGCGGGAAATTAGTAGCAGGCCCACTCTGGGACTACAACATTGCTTGGGGCAATGCCAACTATTGTCAAGGAGATTTGACTACAGGTTGGGAAATTAATTTTAACAATATTTGCGGTGGAACTTGGCAAAACCCGTTTTGGTGGAATCGTTTACTAGAAGACCCTTTATATGCCAATGAGGTGCAATGTCGATGGACAGAACTCAGGCAAACAACCTTTAGCGATTCAGCACTTGCTGCCTATATTGATTCAACAGCAACATATTTATCTGAACCTGCCAACAGACATTACCAAAAATGGCCTATTTTAGGCACATATGTTTGGCCAAATAATTATATCGGACAAACCTATCAAGAGGAGATTTTTTACCTCAAAACCTGGATCCAAAATCGCGCTGCCTGGATGGATGTCAATATGTTTGGCACCTGTACAGCAAATTTTGAAGACATTGCAAATATCCAAATAAGTATAGTGCCCAACCCAACACAAAACGAAATCTATGTTTCAGGATTAATAGGTACTGGAGAAATCTTCATTCTTGACCTATCCGGAAAAATTATTCAAACAGTACCTTATGATTCCGGTAATCTGAGCATAGAACTCCAGCAAGTTCAAAATGGGGTCTATTTTCTTTCAGAACCAAATTTAGGAATCCATGAAAAAGTCATTAAGCAATAATTCTTACTTTTTTTTAGCCTTTTTACTCATCTTGCTCAGTGCATGCGTGAAGAAAAACCCGGGTCCTGGAGGAACTGCAACCATTAGTGGAGTTATTACAGGACAAAATTTCACGGCAGGTGAACTTGAAAAACAACAGCTTATTTTTACGGGTGGAGACCAAATCGAACATGGCGATTACTTTTTGCTCAATCAGGTTAAGGATGGCAACAATTACTATATCTATTTCAAGAATACCACATGGGTGACACCAGCAGACCCCGGCTTACAAGGTCGGATAGGAATTGAAGTTGTATTTAATTACAGTGATTCTAATATAGAAATTGCTCAGGCTGTGAAAAATAAACTCGCCACATTAGGAGTACTTGAATTCAATATGGCACTATCAAACGACCTACTCACCCTTATTTATAAAAGTCGTAAAGATGTACCCGACCCGGATAATGGCACCACCAATTTTAGCATAGATGTTGCCAACCAAGGCAGTGCAGATTTTCTAAGTCCAACAATTCTCTATATGGCGGAAAAACATGTGTATCTCTGTTACGGATCAAGCTCCATACCTAGCGAAGATGTGAAAACCAATAACTTTGGTTCTTTTGAATTTAAAAATTTACAAATCGGAACCTATAAAGTCTATGTCATCAGTGATAATCCGCCGTATAATGATGAACACAAGGAAATTTCTCAAACAATAGAAATTACCGAGAAAGGTATGACAATCGATGCAGGAACCCTTCATGTTTACTACTAATGAAAAAATTGCTCCTTCCCATCTTACTCTATAGCCAATTAACTTTTGCACAACTTGGAGTATGGACCGATATCGACCTGACCCATAAATGGAACAAACGTCAACAAACAACCTTTGGGTTGGGAGAACGTCAAAATTTAGGTGTTGGTTTTGACCGACTTTTTTTAGATGTCAATCATCAATACCAAGTTTACGATGGTATTCAAATAGAGGGGGCATACAGGATTGTCCTCAACGAAAAGGGAGATCAATTCAGGCTGCAATCAGATTTATTTTCTCACCGGATTCAAATTGGTTTGAAAGTATCTATTTTGGACCTGTTAGATGTTGGTCCAAAAAGACTTGAGCTCACTTGGTCGAGTAGGCAACAATGGGGGGTTCAAATCGGCAAACCTATGAGTAATATCTGGAGAAATAGATTAAGTCTGAGCTATGATATTAAAAACTCACCGTTCAGCCCATGCATCAGTGCTGAACACTTTTATAGCTGGAATATAAATACGATCAATCCAAATACCGGAGCTCTCTCCAATGGTTCAACAATTCAATGGCGCTACTTTATCGGTGCCGGTATTGAACTCCCGAAAAAGCAATCCCTTAAATTTCAATTGGGATGGAGAGAACGTTCAAGTGGTGTGCAACCCTTGTTACGCGCTTCTTATAATGTGCAATTATAATTCTTATATTCTAGTTTAAGGCACAAAAAAAAGGGAGATCCGAAGACCCCCCCTTTCCATCAATCAACAAGTTAAATATTAGTAACCTGGGTTTTGCGTTAAATTCGGGTTCAATACCACATCTGCAGTAGGAATTGGATAAAGGTTGTATTTATCTTCTACACCTAAGCCAGCGGCATCACCACCTTTGAAAGGCCAAACATAAGTGTTGCCTGTAAACAAGCCAAAACGAATGAGGTCTGTACGACGGATACACTCCCAGTTTAATTCACGTGCGCGCTCGTCTAAGAAATCATTTAATGTCAATGAAGTATAGTTATGATTGGCGTCACCATAAGCGCGTTCACGGATGTAGTTCATGTAAGTAAGTGCTGTTGCAGCATCACCTGATCTGAATTTTGCCTCCGCATACATCAAGAAAACATCTGCCAAACGGAACATCGGGAAGTCAACATCTACGTGAGCAGAAGTAGCATTATTTGATCCATTTAAACCATCTTTGGTTTTGTTCTTGTATTTAGGATTAGCATAACCTTGTGTAAAGGTACTCATAGATGTAATGTCAATTTGCTGACCCGCTGTATAGAACATCCAACGAGAGTCCTCGGTTGTATCTGTGAACTTCTCAATGAACGGACGTGTTGCGCGGTTACCAGCCCATTTACCATTGACACCGTAGTCAGCAGCAACCATTGAGCCACCAAGCGCCGAACAAATCATGAAAGTGGTTCCGCCCCAAGTTTGCGCATAAAGGCC
Source organism: Bacteroidota bacterium (assembly GCA_041176605.1). Classification (GTDB taxonomy): domain Bacteria; phylum Bacteroidota; class Bacteroidia; order Flavobacteriales_D; family Crocinitomicaceae; genus UBA952. The sequence goes on along the minus strand of JBEDCS010000198.1, from coordinate 2,956 downwards.
GTCATAAACGATTGGGAAGATGATTTCAGGTGATGTGTTGTTATCAGCCAAGAAAACATCTTGGTAGACGTCGTCAAGTTGGAAAGCACCAGTATTAATGATTTTTTCGCAATAGGTTGCACATTCTGCATTTCTTGTATTGCCTGCACCAAGATAGGTTTCAGCGTTCAAGTACATTCTTGCCATCAAAGCATGTGCTGCACTTTTAGATGCACGACCATAGGCAACAGCAGCTGGAGCAGTGAGGTCATTTTCAATGGCTTTGATTTCTGACTCAATGTAAGCAAAGAGATCAGCACGTTGGATTTGCTCAGGATTGAAGGCACCCACGCGGTCTTCTTCGGTTACAAATGGAACATTACCGAATAGGTCCATCGCGTGATAGTAAGCCAATGCGCGTAAGAAACGAGCTTCGTTGACCATCATTTTGATGTCGGCAACCTGAGAAGAAGTAAAGCCACGCTCATTGAGTTTTTCATCACGTGCTTGCCATATGAATTCATTACAAAGCGTAATTTGGTAAAAAATACGGTAATACATCCCCTTTACCCAAACGTTGTCTGCGTTCCATTGGCTCTTATTCAAATCAGGAATTCCAGGGTCGTTCCAACCGCAAATGGCTTCGTCTGTTGGCAATTCTTGGAGGTTCCAGAGAACGCGAACATACGCCGAGAATCCTTCATCGATTCCGGCGATATCAGCCTGTCCTGCAGGACCTTGATTGCCGGTCATAGACATACCAGTGTATAGCTTAGCTAATACTTTGATGTAGTTATTTGGGTCACTGTAAACTGCCTCAGCGTTGAGGCCATATTTTGGTGACTGATCGAGGTTCTTGCCGCAAGATGACAACAAGAGTGCCCCTGATATAATTGTAAATGCTACTAATCTTTTCATAGTTCAAGAATTAGAAATCAAAGGTGAGGTTAATTGAATACACGCGTGGACGTGGGTAGAAATTGTTGTCGATTCCGCTTCCAATTTCTGGATCTTGTCCTGAATACTTGGTAAGAACCAAAGCATTTTGAACTACAAAGTTAATGTTCAGGCCAACTTTGTCTTTAGAGAAACCTAATTTACCAAAGTTGTAACCAACATTGATAAAGTCCAATCTTAAGAAGTTAGCACTTTCCAAATAATGGTTACTCATTAACTGATTGGCAGTGGTGCGCTGAACTTCGTCTTGATAGTACAAAGAACTAATGTTATTAAGGTATTTTTTAGTTCCGTCAATCGTTTGGAAAGTTGCGCTGTTTGAGTGAATATTGTTGTAAATAGTTGCACCTAATTCAGCACGTGCAGATAATCCAGCATACCATTTTTTGTATTGGAAATTAAATGCTGTTCCAAAGAACATTTTCGGCGCAGCTTGGCCAGCATAATAGCGGTCTTTCACATTGATAATACCATCGCCATTTTGATCAACAAAAGCATTGGTATCTTTCCATTTGTCAGCTGCCGTTATGTTACCGTCGCCGTTCATGTCGATTTCAGCTTGTGAACCTACTTCAATAACTCTTCCTTGAGAATCGTATTGTTGTTCAAGAACGAAGAAAGTATAAGTTGGGTAGCCAATTTGGTGTGCTTGAACGGTATTACCGATACCACCACCGATGCCACCAATTAAAACACCCGGCGATGTCGTATCTACAACTTGAGATAGCTTCATCACTTCGTTTTTATTGTACGTTGCATTGATTGACCAATCTAAACGCATGTCTTTCGTTGCAACAAGACCTGTGTTCAATGATACTTCAATACCACGGTTTTGCATCGCTCCTACGTTTGTCAGGATTTCATTGGTGAAGTTTGTACCTGCCGGAACTGGCACCGTTGCCAGAAGGTCTTTGGTATCTTTTTGGTAAACGTCTACGCTACCAGAGAAACGGTCATTCTTGAGACCAAAATCAAGACCAATATTGTAAGAAGTTGTAGTTTCCCATTTCAAACCTGCATCAAATCCTGCTGGACGCAATACTTGGTAGTACTGACCACCAAAGGCATACTGTGCTGTAGTAGCACCTTGGAAATAGTTACCAATATAAGCGTAGTCTCCAATACCATCTTGCTGACCAGTTACACCCCAACCTGCACGAAGCTTGAGCATATTGATACGTGAAGAATTTTTCATGAAGGCTTCTTCAGAGATGATCCAAGCTGCTGATGCGGCAGGGAAAATACCCCAACGCGTATCAGGACTAAATCTTGATGAACCATCGCGACGAACAGAAACGTTAACAACATATTTACCAGCACGGTTATAAATGGCACGACCGTAGTATGACATCAAGACGTTGCGCGTATAGAAAGGAAAGGCAGCTTCTGGTTGGATGATGCTGTCTTGCGCTTCATTCCAAGTTGGATTATTTGGACTTTCAGTATCCCAATCTTGGTAAGAATAACCTGCTGTTACGTCAAGTGTTTGATTGTCCCAACGAGAACCAGAATTGTAACTCAAATAAGATTCAAACAATTTATTTGACTTTGAAGTACGGTATTCTGTATAACGGCCTTGCGTATAGTAACCCGCTGCTGAAGAAGCAGGAGTAATTGTATAACCCGTTCCCTCCGAATAATCACCTCCAACATTGACAGTAGCTTTTAATGCTGGCAAAGAAGGTAAATTATAAGTAACCTTTGCATTGGCAATGGCGCGATTCACGCGGCTTTGGTCTGTTGACTGCTCGATGAGGCCCAATGGATTTCTTGCTGACAACGTGTTTGGCTTATTGTTATCTAGCCACTCGTAGTAGCCACCATAGGCTTCCGTACCAGAGTAAACTGGTTGAGTTGGATCAAAGAAAGCAGCACCCAGTGCACCGCGATTTGCGAAGAATGAACCCGTTTGCACGTATTTCATATTCGCTTCGATTTGCAAGGTTTTATCAAGTAGGCTAGGATTCAAATTCAAACTCACTGATGTACGTTGGAACTGATCGCGTTTTAAAATACCGTT
>JBEDCS010000197.1:0-4130 GCA_041176605.1 Bacteroidota bacterium | reverse complement strand
GATGAGCTCAAGGACCTCATTGAGTTAAATGGCGGTAAATCTGGTGCTTCAATTTCTGCAAAAACAACATTTTTAATTGCCGGAGCAAATATGGGGCCTGCCAAATTGCAAAAAGCTACAGACTTAGGCGTAACTTTGTTGTCTGAAAATGAATTTATAAAATTGATTTCACAGTGAGTAATTTAAGTATTTGGAAGCAAACAAAACGCATTGCGATCGTCTGGGACTACACCGACGACCAACAAATGCGCACTTTCGTCAAGGCAATTGACCACTTTTTACAACTCAATAAATTTGCCCAGACACTCATCATTGTCAATATTCCAAAAGATCTAGACAAGAAAAATTTGCCGCCACACTTTTTAATTTATTACAATTCACCAGCCGATTTTTCATTTTTCGGAAAGCTCAAGGATGTTCAATTAGAAACGGAGCTTCAAAAAGCCTATGACCTCCTCATTTGGAATGCTGAACTCGATTCAAAAATATTTCCGCTACTGCAGCAAACGAGTATTCAGCGCAGGGTATTGGTCAATGCTCAAAACGCTAAATTCGACCTCCAAATAGATACTGCACAGTCTGATCCTCAGTCTCAGCTCCAATACATTCAACAAACATTAGAAAGAATTGCCCAATGAAAACATTTAAAGGCTCAGGTGTCGCATTAGTGACGCCATTTCAAACAGACGGAAGCATTGATTTTGCTGCCCTCAAAGCATTGGTTACGCTACAAATACAAGGTGGTACAGATTTTTTGGTGGTGCAAGGAACTACGGGTGAATCTCCAACCCTGAGCCAAGAAGAAAAACGACGTGTGCTTGATACCGTGCTCGAAGTCAATAATGGTCAATTGCCTGTTGTTTATGGGGTTGGTGGTAACAACACACTTGCGCTAGAGCCGCTATTGAAAAATATACCAAGTGGGGTAGATGGCATTTTGTCGGTGTCTCCTTATTATAACAAACCTATTCAGAAAGGAATTGTCGCGCATTTCAAAATGGTCGCCTCTTTCACTGATTTGCCGATCATTCTTTACAATGTTCCTGGCCGAACCGGTTCAAACATGAGCATAGAAACGACTTTAGAACTTGCCGAACTGCCTAATGTGGTTGCCGTCAAAGAAGCTTCTGGCAATATGGAACAGATCATGGATATCATCCGTCAAAGAAAGCCTGGTTTTGGCGTGTTGTCCGGTGACGACAACCTCACCATGCCGCTGATTGCAGCAGGTGCAGATGGCGTTATTTCTGTGGTAGCCAATGCCTTTCCAGAGCGTTTTTCACAAATGGTACACGCGTCTATGTCAAAAGACCTCGAGTTGGCTAAGCAAGCTCATTACGACCTTTTTAGCGTGACTAAAATGTTCTTTGAAGAAGGAAACCCTGGTGGTGTTAAGGTGGCTTTGGCCTCACGTGGCCTTATGCAAGAAACCATGCGATTGCCGTTGTATCCTGTTTCAGAGGGCTTGCGCACGCGCATTCAGGCTGAAACTGCGCGTTTGCTCAAGGCCTTGTAATGAACAATTTTCTGCTCGGAATTTTCATAAGCAGCGTCCTTGGTTTGGTCGCTTGTGAAAATTCGGCTGAAAAAGTTGAGATTGTGCCCAAAGAAAAGTCCAAAAAAGAATTCAAAGCCAGCACTCATCGCGCCCCACGCAAAATAAGCCAGCTCCCAAAAGCGCTGGTTGATGTGCAAAGCGTTGCCCCCGATATTCAAATCGATTTAAAATACTGTACTTCAGATAACTTCCTCAAACAACGGCTTTATTTTTCTATTGACCGTGCTTACTTGCAAAAAGATGTTGCACAGCGTTTGGCAAGGGTACAACAGGCTTTGTCAAAAAAGAAACCGGGTTATCACTTGCTCATTTTTGATGCATTAAGACCTGTTTCTGTTCAAGAAATCATGTGGGCAGCTCTTGATAGCTTAGCACCCGTTGAGCGGGCCAAGTTTGTATCAAACCCCAAAAATAGAAGCCTGCATAATTTTGGTGCAGCAGTAGACATCAGTATTAAAGATGATAACGGAAAATTGCTCGATATGGGAGCAGGCTTTGATGACATTCGTCAAATTGCCTATCCTAGTCTTGAAGATTCATTTTTTAGAGCGGGTCGGCTTACCGCACAACAACTATCAAATAGATTGCTACTCAGAAATCTGATGAAAAGTCAAGGTTTCAGGCAATTGCCAACTGAATGGTGGCACTACAACGCCTGTAGTAGGGAAGAAGCAAAGCAAAAATACACGGTGGTCCTTAACGAGCCTTAGGGCATGTCAAGATATTTGCTTTAATTTGTGTACCAAATTTGAAGCACATGAAATCTATTTTACTTTCTATACTCGGTTTATTTATTGGTGCCATTACGAACGGCTTAATTGTGCAGCTCGGAACCCAGCTTATTGCCGCTCCAGAGGGTCAAGATTTAACTACTGAAAAAGGATTGGCAACCGCAATGGCGCATATGCAACCCATCCATTTTTTGTTTCCTTTTTTAGCACATGCGTTGGGTACTTTTATTGGGGCATTTTTTGTGAGTAAAATGAAAGTAGAGCGCAGCCTCATCCATGCGATGGCGATTGGTTTTGCATTTTTAGCCGGGGGTGTCATGATGGTGCTCAGTTTGCCCGGGACCCCAATTTGGTTCACGCTCTTGGATTTGATTCTAGCTTATTTACCAATGGCTTATTTGGGCTACCGCTTGGGCAACAGATAGTTATTCGATAGGCCCAGGCTTAAAAATTTGCTGCCCGGGTCTTGTGTAAGGAATGAAATACTTGAAATCAAGGCCAAAACCAGATGCATTCACTGGCCCAGCAGCGGCTTGCTTGAAATTTACATATTGGTATCTTGACAAGAATGTAAAAGCGGGTTGAAGTTGAATAAAGGCCGTTGCACCCAAGTAAAAAACACCTGCCTTTTTATCCCTGAACTCAAATCCGGCACTGGCGCGGACATCGAATCCGAGTTTGTCATTGATGTCCACTAAACCTACTTGTCGAAACTCATGTTTGTCGTAAGGATTGGCGTAAGTAGCCACACTGCTTGGTTTGTATAGTATGGCACCGCCTAAAGCTGCATTGGCATAGATTTTTTTGCTGAGTTTGATGGCAATCAGCCCTTGAATCGGAACTTCAAACTGTACAAAACGCATCCGCTGGTCAACCGTGATGGCGCTGTCTGTGCGCGTAGCAGTGATCTGATAATTGCGTTGGTTGTAATAAAGCCCGGTTTCTATAGAAATTAAGTCCGTGAGTCCGTAACGAATGATGCCGCCAAAAGTATAGCCATTGGTAGGTTGAATGTTGCATTGTAAAACGCTGTCCGAAAAAGTTTGTGTGCCGGATTGCATTTGTTGCATGGGCAAAACTGCTCTGTAATGAAAACCAAAGAAATTAGGTTGCCCAAGTTGATTGAATGCTTGCGACCACAAGATCGAAGGTAAGCATATCAGAAGGGCGTAATAAAGGCGCATGTGCAAAGAAACGAAAAAACGCAAGGTGAAGTGTGGGTTAGTCGTTGATCCAGGTACAATTGTATTCTAAGGGGCGGCGGTGTTGGTTTTCTGGCCAGTCAATAGCCGGATAACCAATATAAAATAAACCCAAGCATTTGTCTTTGTCTGAAAGGCCTAAAAATGAAGTCATTTCCGGGCTGTAAATTAATTTTGGAGTGGACCAAAACCCACCTAATCCATAGGCCGTACAGCTCAGGTGTAAGTTTTGTAGGGCACAGGCTACGGCTTCTATTTCTTCAATTTCAGGAATCTTTTCTGTTTCTTGGCGTTTCATACTAACGGCAATGACCGCAGAAGCAAGAAGTGGGCGCTTGAGCAATTTGGCCAATTTGGCGTCATTTTGGTTTTCAAGTGGCGTAAGCTTCAAATAGGTTTCGGCTAAAAAATTACTCAGTTTCTGACGACCATCTTCCATGTAGACATGAAATCGCCATGGCTGAGTATTGCCGTGTGTAGGGGCCCATTGTGCGTTGTTTAGCAAAAGTTCAATTTGCTCCTTATGCACCTTTCTATCAGAAAATTGTTCAGGGTAAATGGTGCGTCTGGACCGCATCAGTTCATTGATTTCAGAAAGATTGAAGCGCATAAATAATATTTTCTTGCAAAATTAGGATT
>JBEDCS010000196.1:0-8709 GCA_041176605.1 Bacteroidota bacterium | reverse complement strand
GGATAAACGAGATCACCTGGGATAGCCCAATAGTTGTCATAGGGTTCCATCGCTCTTTTGATGGAAAGAACTTTGATTTCACCTGCTTCGTATCCAAAAATGATGCAGTCAACAGAAAACGCAGAGGTAAAAAAGTCGTTGAATTCTATTTTATACATAAGCTTAGTGTCCGGCGCCAGAACTTTCAAATGTTTGAATGCCTTTGCTTTTTAAAATTGCTGAGGTGCGAATCGCAAAGTAAATTAAATAGGCGAAACACGCGACACCAACCCAGTAAGATTGCTGAATTCCTAACAAGTTTTTGTCAGCTAGGGTGCCTTGTGCTAAAGTGATAAATCCACCACCCATGATCATCAGAATGAGTAAGCTAGAAGCTGTGTTGGTACGCTTGCCCAAACCGGCAATACCCAAAGTAAAGATACACGGCCAAAGCGTACTACAGAACAAGCCTACGGAGATGAAAGCAAATACGCTGATATAGCCTGAGCTAAAAATACCTACGATGAGGGCGAGCGAGCCTAAAGCAGAATAGAGCACCACCTGACGCACCGGATTGCCATTAGAAATGAAATCAGCAGCAATCAAAACGAATACCATACCTACGTACGGAAGTAAAGTAGAAATATCTGAACCACCTATTGTATTTGCAATAGCGAAAATACCGAAAGCAACTAGTGGCAACAGGATGCCCATTAGGCGATTGAAAAGTTTTGATTTTTCAAAAACACCGGCAGCTGAAGCCCAGCGGCCTATCATCATACTCGCCCAAAACAGGGATACAAAAGGCGCAACTTCGCTTTCTTTTTTACCCAAATGTTGTTTCATGAATTCTGGTAAATTACTCGCTGTAGCAACTTCAACACCGACGTAAACAAAAATGGCAATCATGGCCAACAACACTTGTGGTTCACGCAAAGTGCTCATGACTTCACCTGGTTCATTCGGGCTATCGTCGCCGATGCGATCAGGAAGGTTTGAAAATTTGAAAAATAAAGCAGCCAAAACAAAAACAGCCCCTAAAACAAGGTATGGGATTTGAACGGCATTTAGGTCTAATTCTGAGGGGCCACTTGGGCTTCCGAAAATGGCAAATGAAACAATTACTGGCCCGATCGTAGTACCCAGATTATTGATACCGCCTGCCATACTGAGGCGCACGTTGCCTTTGGCTGGGTCTCCCATTTGAATGGCCAGTGGATTTGCCGCCATTTGCTGAAACGAGAAACCAATTCCGACGATAAATAAGCCACCTAATAACATAGGGAATGAACCTCCGTTTGAGGAAGCCGGAATAAATAACAAGGTGCCAAGGGCAGAAACCAATAGGCCTAAAGCCAGACCATTGCGGTAACCAATGCGGTTGAATAAATCTCTTTTAAGAAAAGAAGAGGTGGCAAAATAGATAAGTGAACCTACGGTATAGGCCACATAAAAGGTATTCTGAATCCAGAGTACTTTACTTTGAGTAAGGTTCAGAGCTTTTTTAAATACAGGGATGAGGATGTCATTACTGGCGGCAACAAAGCCCCAAAAGAAGAAAATGACAATCAGCGTAGCGAATGCGCTGTAGTTCGTTTTTTGCATGGTATTGGTTAAAGTTTTGGTCCAAATTACAATAATTTGGTTTTAACCGATATGTTGCTGCAGATTTTTTTCTTGATTCAGATTGAAAATTTGAGAAATAGTAGCGACAATTGATTTTGTATCAAAACCGCAGTCGGCCCAGAGTTCTTCTTGGGTTCCGTGATGAATATACTCGTCTGGAATGCCAAGACGGATGACTTCAGCTTGGTATTTTTGATCTACCATAAATTCGAGTACTGCAGAGCCAAAACCACCCATTAAACAACCATCTTCAATGGTGATTACTTTTTTGAATTTAGCAAAAACCTCGTGCAATAAAATGGTGTCAAGTGGCTTTACAAAGCGCATATCGTAGTGCGCGATAGAAACACCTGCGCATTGAAGTTCTTTGATGGCGGCTTGTGCAAAATTACCAGGATGCCCTATTGTGAGAATAGCGATATCTTCCCCAGCGGTAACTTTTCTTCCTTGCCCGATTTTGATTTCCTTAAACGGTGTTTTCCATTCGGTCATGACGCCATTTCCACGTGGGTAACGGATAGAGAATGGCCCTTGATCTGGGAGCTGAGCAGTGTACATGAGGTTGCGCAGTTCTTCTTCGTTCATAGGTGCGGCAACAATCATGTTAGGAATCATGCGCATGTAAGCGAGGTCGTATGCACCGTGATGCGTTGCGCCATCAGCGCCAACTAGACCACCCCGATCAAGACAAAATACAACATTGAGATTTTGCAAAGCGACATCGTGCAATACTTGGTCAAACGCGCGCTGCATGAATGATGAGTAGATGTTACAAAATGGCACCATACCTTGTGTGGCAAGCCCCGCACTAAAGGTAACGGCGTGTTGCTCGGCAATACCGACGTCAAAAGCGCGTTTTGGCATGGCTTGCATCATGATGTTGAGAGAACAACCTGATGGCATTGCGGGTGTAACACCCATGATTTTTTCGTTTTTTTCAGCTAATTCAACGATAGAATGGCCAAAAACATCTTGATATTTTGGTGGCTGAGGTGATTTTGGAACAATTTTGACGATTTCACCAGTTTCTTTGTTGAATACCCCTGGCGCATGCCATTTTGTAGGGTTTCCTTCTTCAGAAAACTTGTAGCCAGCCCCTTTTCGGGTAATGCAATGTAAGATTTTAGGGCCTGGAATGTCTTTGAGGTCTTCAAGGATTTTGGCCAAACCAATGACGTCATGGCCGTCTACTGGGCCAAAATAACGGAAATTGAGTGCTTCAAAAAGATTGGATTGTTTGAGTAAGGTGCCTTTAAGCGCATGTGAGACTTTTGACGCGATGGTTTGTGCATCAGGGCCAAATTTGGAAACCTTGCCTAACAATTTCCATACTTCGTCTTTGACTTTATTGTAAGTGTGAGACGTGGTAATATCAGTTAAGTATTCTTTAAGAGCGCCAACATTAGGGTCAATTGACATGCAATTGTCGTTGAGAATAACCAACAAATTGGCATCTTTTTCAAAGCCAGCGTGGTTGAGTCCTTCAAAGGCAAGGCCTGCAGTCATGGCGCCGTCGCCAATTACGGCGATGTGCTGACGGTTTGTTTCTCCTTTGTAGTGGTTGGCTACAGCCATGCCAAGCGCAGCAGATATAGATGTAGAGGAGTGCCCTACACCGAAAGTGTCGTACTCAGATTCTGAGCGTTTTGGGAAACCAGAAATACCGCCTTTGTTGCGATTGGTATGGAATTTTTCGCGGCGGCCGGTTAAGATTTTGTGCCCATAGGCTTGGTGCCCAACATCCCAAACGAGTTGATCATGGGGCGTATTGAAAGCATAGTGTAGTGCAACGGTGAGTTCAACAACACCAAGTGATGCGCCGAAGTGCGAGTTGCCAATTTCTGAAATGACGTCAACAATATATTGACGCAACTCTTGAGAAATTTGCGGGAGTTGTTCTTGGTCAAACTTTTCACGGAGATCACTCGGAACAGTAATTTGAGCTAATAAAGGGCCGGGTGTGTAAGGATGGTTTGACATAGTAACAAAGTTAAGCGATTCGGTAGCTATTCAAACACCCTAACGCAGAAAAAGTTCAGTTAGTGCGTGTTGCTTGCTTTTAAGTTGCTTTTTTCCATGAAAAAAACAAAAAGCACAAAGCCAATAATGAGCAGGTTATGAAAGAAGTGGTTGAGAATAGATTTGGCAAAAATGATGTTGCTTCCGATCAAGTACAGAACTAAACTGAGTCCTAAATACAAAAAGAATTTTTTGAGATTATAAGGAATAGGATAGTGTTTCTGACCTAAGAAATAAGAGAGTGTCATTTGGAGGCCGTAAACAATCAAAGTTGCCCAGGCGCTGGCCATATATTGGTATTTTGGGATATAATAGACGTTGATAGCGATGGTTACGAGGGCACCAGCAATGGTTATGTAGGCGCCATATTGTGTTTTACCGCTGAGTTTGTACCAAATGCTTTGGTTGTAATAAATTCCAAGAAAAATATTGGCTATCAATAAGATAGGCACCACTTTTAGCCCTTCCCAATACGCTTCTTTTTGAATGAAATGCTTGAAAATATCGATGTTCAGGCTCACCATTAAAAACACTGCGCAAACCATTGCAACAAATAGGTTCATGACCTTGACATAAACGGTATTGCGGTCTTGGTTTTGCATCTGGCGAAAGAAAAATGGCTCTGCGGCATAGCGGTATGCTTGCAAAATAATCGTGACCAACATCGCTAATTTATAACAGGCGCTATAGATGCCCACCTGAGACTCTGCGTAGGTTAATGATTCAGGTATGGCGGGGTCGTAGAGCAAGTGTTTTAACAGAATGCGATCGAAGGTCTCGTTGATGATGCCGGCAAAACCTGCCACAACAAGTGGGATTGCGTAAATCCACATGCGTTTGTACAAAGCCCAATCTTTAATGAAGCGCACCTTAAAAATATGGTCGTAAAGCAAAAGTGGCTTGGCTAATGAGGCAACTAGATTGGCCAAAAGGATAAATAAAATCCCTTCTTCAGGTCTTTCGGCACTGAAAAAGAAGATCATGGCAATGAGGTTGAGCCCGATATTGAGCCCGATACTGAGCATTTGAATGCCGGCAAAGCGCAGTGCTTTTTCTTCGGCGCGCAACTTAGCCAAGGGCAGGGCGGTAATGGCGTCTATCATGACAATAGTGCCTAATAAAACCACATATTCGTTGTGGCCTTCAAAGAGCAACGCATTGGCGATGTCGTTGTTGAAAAATAGCAAAGCGGCATAAAATAGCACATTGACCCCCACAACCGACCAAAAAGCCGTGTTGTAGGCTTTTTCTTTGTCGCCTTCATTTTGTAAAAAACGGAAAAACGCGGTTTCCATTCCGAAAGTCAAGAGCACTATTAGAAAGGCAACCCATGCATACAGCTCAGAAATGACGCCGTAGTCAGAGGTTTGGGCAAAATAGTAGGTGTGCAACGGCACTAGCAAATAATTGAGCAAGCGCCCAATTATTGACGGCAAGCCATAGATGGCGGTTTGCCCAGCTAGTTTCCGAATAGGGTTAGCCATTAAGCATTGAAATTTGGCTTGCGTTTTTCGAGAAATGCGGTGGTGCCTTCTTTGAAGTCTTTGGTGCCAAAGCATTTTCCAAATTCTTCAATTTCTATGTGATAGCCATTCACGCCATCTTGAAAACCAGCATTGACGCACTTGATCGCAGCGGCAATGGCCAAAGGCGAATTATTGACAATTTTTGCAGCGATAGCTTCACAGTGCGCTAATAAGTCAGCTTGTTCAACAACTGCATTAACCAAGCCCCATTGAAATGCTTCGTCAGCTTTGAGCATGCCAGCTGTAAAAATGAGTTCATTTGCTTTGCCGCGCCCGATGAGCTGAGCCAAACGCTGGGTGCCGCCATAGCCTGGTATGACACCAAGAGAAGTTTCCGGCAAGCCCATTTTTGCATTGTTGCTGGCAATACGAATATGTGCAGCCATGGCTAATTCTAGCCCACCACCAAGTGCAAAACCATTTACTGCAGCTATAACAGGAGTAGATAAATTTTCAATGAAATCAAAAAGTGTGGATTGCCCTGTATGCGCTAATTCTCCTCCTTGAGCAATACTGAAGTCGGCAAATTCTTTGATGTCGGCACCGGCAACAAAGGCTTTTTCTCCACTTCCGGTAAGGATAATTGCCCTTACATTGTGATCGTCATTTGCTGCAGCCAATGCATCGTGCAAAGCGGCAATTGTGTCCTTATTGAGCGCGTTGAGTTGTTGTGGGCGGTTGATCGTAATGTAAGCAATTTGATTGCGAACCTCGGTCAGAACAAGCATTTCCATATTCGTGTTTTTGAAAGGTAAAGATAGTTAGAATAATGTTGCTCGCAGATTAATGTGGCAAGCTGATCCTGAATGTTGTGCCCTTTTCTGGTTCTGATTGCAAGACAAACACCTTTCCTTTATGGTATTCTTCAACAATGCGCTTCACTAAAGTAAGCCCAAGCCCCCAGCCGCGTTTTTTGGTAGAATAACCAGGCTCAAAGATAGTTTTGAATTGCTTTGGTGTAAGGCCTTTTCCTGTGTCTGAAATGTCGATATGCACCCATTCGGCAACTTCTTGAACATGAATGCGCAAGGTGCCTATGCCTTCCATCGCATCAACTGCATTTTTACAAATGTTTTCAATGACCCATTCAATTAGTGAGGCGTTGTGTCGCACGAGTAAAGGACGTTCTCCGGAGAGTTCATATTGAATATCTACTTTTTGAGAGAGCCGCACTTTTAAATAGTTCAGGTTGTTTTCAATAGTTTCGGAGAGGTCTGCTTCTATGAGTTTGGCGCCCGAACCAATTTTTGAAAAACGATCGGTGATTTTTTCTAAGCGCTCGAGGTCTTTGTGCATTTCTCTCGGAATCATGGGATCGATATCTTGTTGTTCAAGATGGGCCACCCAAGCCATCATGGAAGAAAGTGGTGTGCCGAGTTGATGCGCGGTTTCTTTGGCCATTCCTGCCCAAACCTGATTTTGTTCGGCTTTCCGATACATTGAAAAGAGTAAATAGCCAATCAGGACGATCAGGCCGAGGATGCCAAATTGCAAATAAGGCAGCCAGAAAAGTTGTTTGACTTCTTCAGAGTCCTTAAGGTAGAGTAATTTGCGCTCACCATTATAGCGCAATTCAATAGGCTGATATTGCCTGGCCATTTCGGCTATTGTTTTATCGATTTGATCTTTTGAAAGGGCCTTGCCCTCTAGGTTACTTGCTACAACTGCTTTGTTTTTTGGGTCATAAAGCACAACTGGGACCAAATTTTTTTGGTCGGCGAGGTCTGAGTTGAAAGATTGAATGAGCGAGTCCGAATGCGCCTGGAGGCGAACAAGTTCTTTTGAAAAACCATAACAAAGCGTCATGTACATATCCTCAAAAACTTGAATTTTGTAAAAACGCTTTGCGGCTATCCATGAATTGGCCAATTGTTGAATGGAGTCGGAAGAAAATGTGTTATCCCGAAAAGAACCATCTGCTTTAAAACCTAAGTTTCTGGATTGTGAAATACTTCCGTCGTCATTCAATAAGATAAAAGGGATGTCTTTGTTGGCTTCAATGATTTCTAGCGCAAAATCAATGTCTTGACTCATGCTCAGGTCAGAGGCACCTAAAATGGTGCGGTTGGCACTTACGACCAATTCCATTTTTTGTCGTTCCTTTTCTTGAAGCGCACTAAAGATTTGGCTGCTTAAATCGACAAGTTCGGCTTTTTTACGCAGGGCAAGTGCCCATTGCTGCGCTTTGTTGCGCTCGCGGTCTCCAATTTTTCGAATGCTTTGATTAGAATAAAATAAGCTGGCGCCTACAATCAGCAGCGAGAGCAGAATGAGCAAGAATTTCCAGCGTTGTTTGGAGGTATAGAGGTCCATCAGACGAATTTAAGTAAAAATGAGCGCAAACTAATTGAGCACTTCATTTTCAATGCGTGAACAAACGTAATTAAAGTCAAAATGTTGTTTAATCGCTGCGCTTTTAGCTACTTGAAATTCACCGGAAAAAATACGGTTTATGGCTTCGCTAAGCGCGTTTTTACTTTGATAATCAAACAGACACCCGCCATCATATAAGTTGATCAATTCAGCTGTTCCACCATTATTGGCACCGACAACAGGGCAGTTTTCGCGCAAGGCTTCAAGTGTTGCCATGCCAAAAGTTTCAAATGCAGCTGGCATAATGACTAAATCTGCAGCGGCATACACGTTTTCAATTGCTTCTTGAAAACCCGCCCAAATCACTTGTTTGCCTTTGGGGTGTGCCGATATTTTTACTTGAAGTTCTTTTTCAAAGGTGTTGGGCTCGTCTGCAGTACTTGCGCCTACAAAAATCAGGTATTCGTTGCCTTCTTGTCTTTGAGAGAACATTTCCCAAACAAAATCTTGTCTTTTCTTGGCGTCAATGCGGCCAACTACTACCATTAATTTCGAGTCTAAGGGCCACGTCAGTTTTTGTCTTGCTGCTAACTTTTCCGCTGCGTGATACTTATCAAAACTAATTCCGGACGGAATCTCTTTGATTTTATCGGCGAAAACATTGGCTTTTTCTTTGACTTGCTGCACGAGATAGGGAAGCGGGCAAATCCAGGTTGTGAAAAAGACATACCTTAAAGTTCTGAACCATTGTGTTCGTGTTCCACCCAAAGCCATTTCCATGAAATAGTGTACACGAATTTTTCCGAATGAAAAAAATGCAATGCTTGCGGCTAAGCTCATTTCTCTGTTATTGCGAAAGATGAGGTGCTGAAAGTCTTTTTGAAGAAGAACCTTTGACAACTTCCAAGCAAATGCCCACTGATAATGACCTGTTTTTTTCTGAACTATATAATAAGGTATATTTAGTCTGCTAGCATTTTGGATGATCGGACTTTCTTTTTGTCCGATAATTAACACGCGATGCCCGCGGTCTTGCATCGCTTTCGCATTGCGCAGTTGGTTCATTTCTAAACCACCCCAACCTTTAGACAAACACAAGTAGGCGATATGTTTCATAACAAGCGCTGCGAAATTAGCCAGATTTGAGGTAATTTTACCACATGAATCAATTGAAGCACTACTTACTCAAGCCTTGGTTTGTGTTTATCCTCAGTTTTTTGGTGATCGCCATGCTTTTGATTTTCAT
>JBEDCS010000195.1:0-7211 GCA_041176605.1 Bacteroidota bacterium | reverse complement strand
GCTAATAAAACGAACAGGATCAGTGTCAAACGCATATCCAAAGTTAATGAAAAGCTCAATTCAAGTGCTAACTTTGCGTTATGGATGAAAGACTTCTCGCCTTTGAGCGTTTGTTAAAAATCATGGACGAACTCCGTGAACAATGCCCTTGGGATCAAAAACAAACTTTTGAAACCTTGCGCAACCTGACTATTGAAGAAACTTACGAAATGGCCGATGCCATCACTGCACAAGATTATCAAAGCCTAAAAGGCGAACTTGGTGATTTATTTTTACACTTAGTTTTTTACAGTAAAATTGGACAAGAACAAGGACTCTTTGATGTCACGGGAGTGCTCAATCAGATTTGTGATAAATTAATTTACAGACATCCACACATTTATGCCGATACTGTCGTCAAAGACGAAGAAGAGGTCAAGGCTAATTGGGAAAAACTCAAACTGAAAGAAGGTAAAAAATCAGTTTTGGAAGGCGTGCCCTCTTCCCTACCCGCATTAGTAAAAGCTACACGCATCCAAGAAAAAGTCAAAGGAATTGGTTTTGAATTTGCCGATGCCGAAGACGCCTGGGCCAAAGTCCAAGAAGAACTCAATGAACTGCGTTTTGAAATAGAACAGCAATCAGAGCGAGTTGAAGCCGAATTTGGCGATGTGCTTTTTTCATTGGTCAATTATGCCCGCTTCTTAAATATTTCCCCTGAAAATGCACTGGCTACCACCAATCAAAAATTCAAGGGGCGTTTTCAAAAAATGGAAGCGCTCATTTCGGAGGAAGGATTGGATATCAAAGAGCTAGACCTCGCAGCAATGGATGATTTTTGGAATCTTGTGAAAGCACTAGAGTAAGTACGCTGCACTGCGCTTATTCGAAAAGCAAGTTGTAGAAAAAATAACCTTTGAATAATTATAAAAACAAAAACTATGGATTTCTTTTATTTAGCTGCAATAAAAACTTTGATCTTACTTGCTACAACACTTTTGATTAGAATAATGGCAGGAAAGGCAGTGACCAAATTTTTGAAAAAGTTTGATGGTGACATCACAAGGAAGCGCATCTCAATACGCATCATAAACTTATTTCTTGCCATCTTTTTTCTTTTGATTTTAGCGGCCATTTGGAATATCGAATCTAAAGATTTAATGGTCTTTTTTACCTCAACAATTACCGTTATTGGGATCGCATTTTTTGCCAATTGGTCAATCTTGTCAAACATTACGGCAAGTCTTATTCTTTATTTCAATCACCCATTAAAAATTGGGGAAACACTGCGTATTTATGATAAAGAGTTTGATATCGAAGGCGAATTAATCGACCTTAGTTTTTTCTTTATGTACATACGTTCTGAGGATGGTTCGCTGATCACCATCCCGACTTCCGCTGTTTTGAATAAAACAGTAATTATAAAAAATTGATTTGATCCTTTAGCGTGGATAGCACAAAAAGTACTTTTCTACAGGTGTTGAAAGGGCCGAAATATTCAGGTTATCAGATGCCTCAGATAAATCCATAATGTGGCCATTTTTAAGCAACAAATTGATATTGTGTTTTTGCTCGTTATAGGCCCTGTTGGTCAAAACATCAGAATAAATAAAGTAATTGAGTAGTTCAGGACTCAACTGATGTTCTTGTAAAATGCGTTGTTGCACACTTGCGATCCGGTCGTTGGAAAATGGCGTTTTAGAAATCTCGATTTTAAACAGTTGCCTATTGACCAAACCCGAACACAAGGTTGCCAAAATGTAATCAGGTGCAAACTGCCATACCTTAATGGCGCCCCAAATGTCGTAGTCGTCGAGCTGAGCAAAATGTGTCAGGACTAACGGATCTTGCTCGAAATGTGCAGCCGTAATATCTTGCTGCAGAAAAAACTGTAAAGATGGACTCGCAAAAAGCGGCTCACCCGCCTTGACCAATTCTTTGGCTCTTCTTAAGGCATGAATGAGCATAAACTCTGCTGCAACCACTGTTTTATGCAAGTAAACTTGCCAATACATCAAACGACGCGCAACAATAAATTTTTCTACAGAATATATGCCTTTTTCTTCCAAAACCAAATGCCCTTCATGGACATTGAGCATTTCGATGAGTCTTTCTGAACCAATAACGCCTTCAGATACCCCAGAATAAAAGCTGTCTCGGTTCAGGTAATCAAGGCGGTCCATATCGAGTTGTGAACTGACGAGTTCGTGTAAAAAAGGCTTGTGGTATGAATTATTGAAAATTTGCAGCGCAATTTCGAGGTCATGGCCATATTCTACAGAGAGTTCTGCAATAAAAAAACCAGAAATTTGCTCATGGCTCACACCACAAACGATATCGTACTCTAGGGCATGACTAAATGGCCCATGACCGATGTCGTGTAGCAAAATAGCCAAACAAACGCCGCGTTCTTCTTCTTCAGTTATTTCATGCCCCTTTCTGCGGATACATGCCACCGCTTGCATCATGAGGTGCATGGCACCCAATACATGATGGAAACGCGTATGGTTTGCCCCTGGATATACCAAATGGCTCAGTCCTAATTGCTGAATGCGACGCAATCTTTGCAAGTAGGGATGCTCGAGAATATCGAAAATAATTTCGTGGGGCAAAGAAATAAAACCATAGACAGGGTCGTTAATGATTTTCTTCTTGTTATTTCGGGTGTGTATCGCTGGCAAGTTGCTAACTTTAAATTTTAATCAAAACTATTAAAAATTCAGACATATGCAGGGTAAAATTCTCTGGGCCGATGACGAAATCGAATTGCTCAAACCACACATTCTCTTCCTTGAGTCCAAAGATTACCTTGTCGACACCGCTACAAATGGTCAAGACGCCATCGAAAAGGCCTTGCAACAGCACTACGACATCATCTTCCTCGATGAAAATATGCCCGGCCTAAGCGGACTTGAAACTTTGGCCCAAATCAAAGAACACAATGCACTTGTACCGGTGGTCATGATCACTAAAAGCGAAGAGGAGCATATCATGGAAGAAGCCATCGGTTCTAAAATCGCCGACTACCTCATCAAGCCTGTCAATCCCAATCAAATCTTGCTGAGCATCAAAAAAAACCTAGACCACAGCAAGCTGATTAGTCAAAAAACCAATGCGAGCTATCAACAAGAGTTCAGACAACTTGGCATGCAACTCTCGAGTAGACTCGACGCTGAAGAATGGAAAGAGCTATATGCCAAGCTTGTATTCTGGGAATTGCAACTCGATAACATTGAAGATACGGGCATGCGTGAAATCTTTGAAATGCAGAAAAAAGAAGCCAACAAGCTTTTCTGTGATTTCATTGAAGACAACTATATTGATTGGGTAAGCGGAGACCCTGACGCACCTTCCATGATCCATACTGTGGTCAAAGAGCGCATCGCGCCATTTATTGGCAAAGAAAAATTAGCGGTATTGGTCATTGACAATCTGCGCTACGACCAATGGAAAACCATTGAGGGCATCCTTGCGCGCTATTTTCAAAAAGAAGAAGAAGATATTGTTTATTCCATTTTGCCCACCGCTACGCACTATGCCCGAAATGCTTTTTTCGCAGGGCTTTTGCCTGCTGAAATTGAGCGTCGTTTCCCTAACCTCTGGAAAAATGAAGATGATGAAGGCGGCAAAAATATGCATGAAAAAGAGTTCTTAGAAGCGCAACTTAAGCGCCTAGGCAAAAACGTCAAGTGGTCTTACAATAAAATCACAAATGTGGAGGCCGGCAAAAAACTCGCCGATCAATTCCACCAATGGAAAGACAACGATGTCAACTTTATTGTTTACAATTTCGTTGACATGCTTTCGCATGCACGCACCGAAATGGAAGTGATCCGAGAATTAGCCGACAACGAAGCGGCCTACCGTTCCATTACAACAAGTTGGCTTGAGCACTCACCGCTACTCGACATCCTCAAAAAAATAGCTGAGGCCGGATTGCGCTTGATCATCACCACAGACCACGGCACAATCAAAGTCACCAAACCTGTTAAAATCGTCGGCGAACGCAACACCAACAGCAATCTACGCTACAAAGCAGGCCGAGGACTTAGTTACGATAAGAAAGAAGTTTTTGTGATCAAAAATCCGCAAGAAGCACAATTACCAAAACTGAAGCTTTCTGCTGAATTTGTGTTTGCCAAAGAACAGGATTTCTTTGTTTACCCGAACAACTACAACCATTTTGTCAACTACTATGGACAAACCTTTCAACATGGGGGTATTTCACTAGAAGAAATATTAATTCCTTACGTTGTTTTAAAAGCAAAATAAAGCGCCTGAAACTGAAAAGAATTTAATGGATTTGCTTCTTTAGAACAATTCAAAATAAGGAAATTCCGTACTTTTGTCAAAAAAACAAAATATGGGTTCCTCACCTTTTTCAGTACATGCCATCCGCGAGCTCTTTCCTGCGCTGCGGCAGCAAGTTTATGGCAAGCAACTCATCTATTTTGACAACGGTGCTACGTCTCAAAAACCACAAGTTGTATTAGATACCTTACAAAAGTACTATGCACTCGAAAACGCCAATATTCACCGAGGTGTTCATTACCTGAGTCAGCAAGCGACTTCAGCCTATGAACAAGCCCGACGCACCATTCAAACCTACATCGGCGCCAAAAGCCCGGACGAAATCATCTTTACCAAAGGCACCACAGACGCCATTAATTTAGTGGCTTTTTCCTTTGGCGAATTACTAAAAGCCGGCGATGAAATTCTCATCACAGCCATGGAACACCATTCAAACATTGTGCCTTGGCAATTACTATGTGAGCGCAAAGGTTGTGTATTAAAAGTTGTGCCCATCACAAAGAAAGGCGAGCTCGACCTCGATGCTTTTGACACTTTACTCAATGAGCGCACCAAATTATTGGCCATTACCCATATTTCGAATACGCTCGGAACTATTAATCCTGTTCAGGATCTTATTCAAAAAGCGCATCGCGTAGGTGCCAAAGTGCTACTCGATGGCGCCCAAAGCATTCAACACCTTCAAATCGATGTCAAGCAACTAGACTGCGATTTTTATTGCTTTTCTGGGCACAAAGTTTTTGGGCCTACTGGCATCGGTATTTTATATGGAAAAGAAGAAATTCTTGAAAAAATGCCCCCATATCAAGGTGGTGGCGACATGATTGCCAAAGTTACCTTTGAACGCACGACCTACAATACCTTACCCTTGAAATTTGAGGCGGGCACACCTCATATTGCGGGTGCCATTGGCTTAGGCAGCGCTATTGAATTTCTCAATAGTCTTGACCTTGAGGCTGCCGCTGCTCATGAGCTCGAACTTACTAAATATGCACAAGGCATTCTAGATACTTTTGAAGGCTTGCACATCATCGGCGAGGCCAAGAACAAAACAAGTGTGGTTTCGTTTACCATAGACAACATGCATCCATTTGACCTCGGCACACTTCTAGACAAACAAGGCATCGCTGTTCGGACAGGACACCATTGTACACAACCGCTCATGGATTTCTTTCAGATTCCGGGCACGGTAAGAGCTTCATTTGCTTTTTACAACACCAAAGAAGAAATTGACACCTTCGTTGCTGCGCTCGAGCGCAGCATGCAAATTCTTGGCGCATGACCATTCAAGAAAAACAACAAGAACTCATTGACGAATTTGCCATCTACGACGACTGGATGGACAAATACGAGTATATCATCGAACTTGGCAAAGCAGTTAAAGGCATAGCTGATCAAGATAAAACCAAAGAACAACTCATTGAAGGTTGTCAATCCAATGTTTGGCTTGCTTGCAGACTCGACAACGGTAAAATGTACTTTGACGCCGACGCTGACGCCATCATTACCAAAGGCATCATCGGTATGCTCTTACAAGTATACAACGGCGAAACGCCCCAAACAATATTACAAACCGAACCCAACTTTATCCATGAAATTGGGCTCACTGAACACTTATCACCTACCAGAGCTAACGGCCTGCTCAGTATGGTCAAAAGAATAAAAACAGAAGCGCTTCAATCGTTAAACCCATGAATGAACTCGAAGACCGCATTGTAGAAATGCTCAAAACCATTTATGACCCTGAAATCCCTGTTGATATATTTGAACTGGGGCTCATCTATGAAGTAAAAGTAGAGGAAGGTAATCATGTGTTTATTGACATGACGCTCACTTCACCAAACTGCCCAGTTGCGGAGTCTTTACCAAAAGAAGTAGAGGACAAGGTAGCCAGTGTTGAAGACGTGACATCTGCAAAAGTCAATATCGTTTTTGATCCACCCTGGGACAAAGACATGATGAGCGAAGAAGCTAAATTAGAATTAGGATTCTTGTAAAGCGGCACTTATTTTCTAGTGCAAGTAAATCGCTTCAAGCGAAAAGCCAATTGATCGTAATACTCGAAAGTAAGATTCTTTTTGGTGAGCATAATTATTTTTGCGCGCAGTGTATCAGTATCTCTAATGATGGAGAAAACTTCATTTTTGGTATCTAATAAATAGTTTGAAGCCGCAAATGAAGCTGAATCAGTGATCGTAAACTGGTTGAAATAATTGTAGGTGTAATTTACCTTGCCCGATATTTGCGAGTTTTTGATTTCCCAAGATCCTTGTGGCATACTGTCATAAAACAAAAAGCCTTCGCCGTCTTCAATTCTGACAATTTCAACAGCCCAAGTTCCTGGAAGTAGCCGCTCTGTTTTCCTGCTTTTTGAACATGAAAAAAGTAAACTACTGACTAAAATCAATTGTAATAACTTCATGACATGGCAATTTGAACCATGCACCTCACCCCTATTTCAAGTGCTTGTTCATCGATGTCAAACCTTGGATGATGTACCGCGTATGTGATACCTTTTTGTTCGTTTCCGACACCTAAACGAAAGAAACAAACCGGACGTTCTTGACTGTAAAAAGCAAAATCTTCTGCCGTCATGCGTAAATCGAGCTCGTGTACATGGTCAGTCCCAAGCGTTTGCATCAAGATTCCCCTCACATTTTGCGTTAAAACAGGGTCGTTGTGAAGAAATGGATAACCTTTGGCGATTGTTAAATGAATTTTTGCGCCAAATTCAGCAGCTACTTCTTTGGCTTGGGCTTGTAAAATCGCATGTACTTGACTGCGCCAAGCTTCATCCATTGTTCTGAAAGTGCCTTTGATTTGAGCAGTACCTGCGACTACGTTGGTGCTTCCTAAGGCCTCAAAACGACCAAAGGTGAGCACTTGAGGAATATTTGTTGGGCATTTTAAAGCCACCTCGT
>JBEDCS010000194.1:0-3910 GCA_041176605.1 Bacteroidota bacterium | reverse complement strand
AAGCAGAAACTGGCCATGGCTGCATAACGTTTCTACTTCTGACTCCCTTGCAAAAGGGGAGGATTACCATACGACACGATCTGTGTACTGGAAATTAAAAAATAATGAAATTTACAAATTTATGGAGAAATAAATAATGGCAGACGCATATGGATATTTTTTATTTAATAAATCAGAAGATTGTGTTTTAGATGAAAAAGAATTATTAAAAAAATTGAATAAGTACAGGTGGAACTTCAGCCAGGATCTATGGAAAATTGATGCTAGAAGTGGACGTATTTCTACCGATAATCTTGAAGTTCAATACGCAACTGTTTTTCCAAGCAGAATTACCAAAGTTGAGTATGAAAATATGGATGGTGATGAAATAGAGATAACAATGGAAGAATTTCTAGAACTTGAGGATCAAAATTTACCATTTTCAGTTACAGATGACTACGAACCAGAGCTAGAAGAAATCTGTGAAGATATCGCAAGCGCAATATCTAAGGGATGGATAGAAATTTCTTACATAAGCATGATTACATTACGTGAACGTAGTTTCGGCGCACTTCAAATTGATGAATTTGGTCAAGGAAAGCGTACGCGAACTTTTAGTGGTTACGAAGAAGCTCACAGCATAATTATTCAACATACGAAAAAGTAATTTGATTAACATTTTAAAAACCATCTTCGGATGGTTTTTTTTAAGCTAAAGTTACAGCCTTAGGCAACATCGCATCAGACGGTTCGATGTATCAAATATCAGTTTATATGTTCTGATATGCAAGAAGGCGCATCAACATTCGCAAGTGCCTCGGACATTGTGAAACCAGTCGCACAGCAATACTCAACTAACTCATCAGGTGTTACTTGATTCGTCATAGGTCTAAAACTTTCCAAATTGCGCTCTCTACATTCTGAAACAGATCTGCCAACAATCAAACAGCATTTCTTCAAACGAAAAAAAGCCACTGACCGAAATCAGTGGCTTTTTCACTATTGGTGGGCCCACCAGGACTTGAACCTGGGACCAAAGGATTTCTTTCTAACAATTATTTAAGTGCAAGCCGATACATGTTTGAAAGGTATGAATCAACTTGAACAGCATTCTTTCTTGCGGAGAAATCAAACGTCAATCTAAAAAATCATACAGACCTCAATGATTTGATTCAGAATTTGAGAACTCCATAACAACATCGCGTGCGAGTCGCTTCCTTGCTTCATCCAGTTTTAGATATCGCACAAAGAATTCTTGATCTGTATTTGAAATTTCGCTTTCTAGATTTCCATTACTTAGAACCATGGTTTTTTCACTAGATCTACCGTATCGCAATTGACCAGGACTCGTATCTAACAATTTTGCAAGACACACCAACTTATCTTGCTGTGGCATTGCAACCCCGAGAATCCAGTTTCTTGCTGTATGCGGAGTAATTGATCGTCCGCTCCAACTGCTATTGAATAAATTGCACAGAACAGTTGGACTTTGTTTGATTCCCTTGTTGTTTATGGCTAGTCCCAGTCGTTCAGCAAACAACGCTTTTTCAGATTTTTGATTAGTCATTAACTGTCCTGTAAAAGGACATGATAGTTCTCATTGCTACTTATTCACCTACATATTGATACAAATTCACAATTAACAAAAACTTCCAGAATTGCAGGTTATTGAGAAACTGGTTGTCCAAAAAGTATTCTGAAAATAAATTTGTAGCCTTACAACTCAGAGCGCCGCAAATGAAGTCATCGAATAATTTTGAACAAAATGCAAGTCAGTCAATTTTTTCAAAAAATCGCATCTCTATTCATGGAGTTGAATTTGAAGAGGAATTCTTAGCCGGATTGGTTGTCAAACATCTAAGTGAGCAGCAATCTAGAGCGCGGCCGAAGTTTTCGGATGCATTCGAAATTTATATGCGTGAGCACCCTTCATCGCACAGAAGAAAATTTAAGAATGTTGCGCTGCATTACTACACGCTGTTCACATCTCAATTTGGCGACATAGCTTTAGATGAATTGCGCCACTTGCACATCACACAATACAGAGATGCACAACTCGCAAGAGGCATACATGCAAACAGCGTGAGAAAACACAACAACATTCTCAACGCAATGATCAACATGTCATTCAAGCATTTAGATATAGATCGCTTGAGCCCATTTAGAGGACTCCAAATTCGTGGCGAAGGTGAAGTTACACGACCTATCCCGCCGATAACAAAGGACTTACTAATCCAAGTTAAATCGCATTTGCTCAAGCATCCTATCGCCTCAAGACTCGCAGCATTAATTCAGCTTAACACTGGGATGCGTATCTCAGAACCAGTATTAGCAAGACTAGATGACCTAGTACTAGACCACGAAATACCACATATTTGGGTAAGACGGAATGAATTAACCGACCGCAAAACATTGACAAGTATCCGGTGCATACCGTTACTAGGTGTTTCTTTAGATGCTGCAAGGGAACTACATAAGCGTGCAACAGAGCAGAAAAGCGAATGGCTCATTCCTCAGTACGCCAACGAAATTGGGAACAGCACTTGCTCTGCTACTTTAAACAAGTGCATGAAGCATTTGAACTTCCGAACTCATATGTTTAGGCACGCGTTCATAGACAGGCTTAAAGGATGTGGCGACATTCCAGTACCAATAGCAGAATCAATTACAGGACACGGAAGAAATGCATCTGAGTTTGCAAACTATGGATCTGTTGGATACACCCTAAAACAGAAAAAATCAGTAATTGAAAGAATCTTAATTTGAGCTTTTGGTTCGAATCCGCAATCAGGATTAGAGTTTTTTGAAGATTTCTGATATCAGTAGCTTGCTTTTTTAGCTCGGACAAAATAATCAACACCCAAAGCAAGGGACTTTGTGCAGCTTTAAGAAATAAAACCTATTGCAATTTAATTGGTTACACATGGCCTACAGAAGTGTGGAAGCATAGGCTTTCTTTCAGACATAGTACGTTCAAACAGCAGTTGAATTCTCAATTTCACAACTCCATGCGGAGTGAATCATCTTTAACCCAACTGTACTTTGCTGTCATCTCTTTATAAGCAATAAGCTGTTGCTCACCAAGCAACTCCCACACTCCATCCCAATTAAGAACTTTCTCGAAGTGCTTCGAACTTAAATTCTCCTCAAGAGCATCTTCTAATTCATCATCATCGACAACATTGCAGTGGGTGAAATCAAATTCCGCCTCGAACGATTGAATTTCATCATTATCCAATAAGACATATCTTGCACCAACGAAATTTGGCATTTCATCGCTGTACTCCATAAACACAACGACTTTTGGATCGATCTTCGCAGCATGCACAAGAATATGATCCTGAATTTCCTTGACAGACCAGTTCCCACTAACTAAACGTAAGTCTTCCCATTCTTCTAGTAGAGCATTTACGTAGACCCATTTGGCTGCAATTTGATCTGAAAGATGTGCCCTATCATCTTCAAAGCCATATAAGATTCGTCCAACAATAGTGCTGTCTATCTCTGAGTCGTTCTTCTCGAAATCAATTGAAAATCGCCTATTGATTTCTTTAGCTAGATCTGTGATTGATCTGTTTCCAATGAGGCGTATCCGATTTGTGACGAGGTTGGCCATAAACAACTCCAAGAAAATAAAAAAAGATGAAAAAGAATAGCATTTTTTTCTTAAAAGAAAACGATATTCTTGACAGCCATATACAACAACCTATACCAAATGAATTCGCATTTTTAATTAGCTAACTTTAGCTTCAAAGCATTTTTACTATGCCTCTCATCCCCACGGCCATGAAATTTAAACATACTATATTTCTAGCCAAAAACCCACGATTATGAGCCGTTAGAAGGTTTTTTGTGCCGAATAGGATTGCCCTGCACCCTGAGCCTGCTGCTGCATGCCATACAAATCAGCCTGGCTAAAACTACTTGAATG
>JBEDCS010000193.1:0-6840 GCA_041176605.1 Bacteroidota bacterium | reverse complement strand
TTGCAGTCAATCTAATGGCTGGAGTTCCTGCTGTGGTTAAACCCTCTGAATACACTTGCTTTTTAACCGAAGTAATGGTCAGAGACATCATCGACTCTCAAATTTTACCCGAAGGAGCTTTACAGTTAATTTGTGGTTTGGGCCGCGGAATTCTTGACACGGTTGATACGCGTGATGTGGTTACATTTACAGGAAGCGCCGCAACGGGTAAACTTTTAAAAGGGCTGCCAAGAATTTCAGAACAAAGTGTAAGCTTCAACCTAGAGGCCGACTCATTAAACGCAACAGTTTTAGGCGAAGCTGCCGTTCCTGGTACCGAAGAGTTTGATTTGTTTATCAAAGAATGTGCGAAAGAAATCACTGTGAAAGCAGGCCAAAAGTGTACAGCGGTTAGGCGAATTATTGTGCCTGAAAATGTACTTGATGAGGTGCAGAAGGCCATAGCGGCCCGTTTGGCCAGCATAAAAATTGGCGACCCTAGCCAAGAAGGCGTCCGCATGGGTGCTTTAGCGACAAAATTACAAGTGGAGCGTGTTCGTGCCAACGTAGAATTACTGGCGCAATCTCAGCAAATGGTTTATGGCCATTTGGATGATTTTGAGGTCCATGGCGCAGATAAAAATGCCGGTGCGTTTTTCTCGCCAATTTTATTTAGAAATGAAAACCCACTTCAAGCAACAGCTTGTCATGATATCGAGGCTTTCGGCCCCGTTGCAACCATAATGCCTTATAAAGGTATCGAACAAGCCATTGAAATTGCCAAATTAGGCAAAGGCTCATTGGTCTCTTCAATAGTTACGCCAAGCAACCAAGAAGCAGTAGATTATGTTGTCGGAGCAGCAAGTATGCACGGCCGCATCCTTGTGCTAAATAAGGACTGCGCCAAAGAAAGCACTGGTCATGGCTCACCAATGCCATTACTTACACATGGCGGCCCAGGCAGAGCAGGCGGCGGCGAAGAAATGGGTGGCAAGCGAGGTGTTTTGCATTATTTGCAGCGCACCGCCATTCAAGGACACCCAACTACAATTACAGCAATTACCCAACAGTTTCAAGTTGGTGCGCAAATGCCAGAAGCAAATCCACATGTGTTTAGAAAACATTTTGAGGAGCTGGTTATAGGAGAAACAGTGTTTACGCACAAGCATACTGTTTCGGATGCAGATATTGTCAACTTTGCCAATGTTTCAGGCGACAATTTCTATGCGCACATGGATGCAACTTCTTTAGAAGGAACCATTTTTGAAAGACGCGTTGCGCACGGCTATTTTATTTTGTCCAAAGCCGCCGGATTATTCGTTGACCCTAAAAAAGGCCCGGTTCTATTGAATTATGGAATTGAAGAGGCGCGTTTCACCAAGCCGGTTTATCCTGGTGCTACAATCGGTGTTCGATTTACTGTCAAAGAA
The DNA here is from genome assembly GCA_041176605.1 of Bacteroidota bacterium. Classification (GTDB taxonomy): domain Bacteria; phylum Bacteroidota; class Bacteroidia; order Flavobacteriales_D; family Crocinitomicaceae; genus UBA952. The sequence goes on along the minus strand of JBEDCS010000193.1, from coordinate 5,431 downwards.
AAAATAGATCAAGAAAAACGCAGCCCTGAAGATATTGCTAAAGGAATCGTAAAATTCTTGGTTGATGTCTATGATGAAACCGGAGAAACAGTTGCGCTTGCTACAATCTTGACGATGGTCAAGAAACTCAAAGACGCTTAATCATTATCAGGATGCTCTGCTGCAAACTCTATTTCGAGTTTGTCCATGTCGTAGTCCGTCTCTTCGTTATAGATATCGATGAGCGGTTCTTGGAAAGAGCGCATACTAAATTTTCTTTCTAGTGTCAACAGTAGTGCTGGCAATATGATGAGGTTTGTGGCCATACCCACCATGATGGTTATGGAAACCAGGAGCCCTAATGCTTTAGTACCGCCAAATTGTGAAAACACAAACATCAAGAACCCAAAGAATAAAATCACAGATGTATAGAAAATACCAAGTCCAGTTTCACGCAGTGAGTGTAATATGGCAAAGCGGGTATCCCAAGCATGCTGCTTGAGTTCGTGTCTATATTTACCAAGGAATAGAATGGCGTTGTCTACAGTAATACCGAGCGCAATACCGAACACCAAGATCGTAGATGGCTTGAGCGGAATTTGAAAGTAACCCATGATTCCGGCAGTGAATAAAAGCGGAATAATATTCGGGATCATAGAAACTAAAATGATGCGGAATGATCTAAATAAGAAGGCCATCATGATAGCAATGGAGATAATGGCAAAGATTAACGATTGCAATAAATTGACAAAAAGATATTTAGTGCCTTCTGTCTGCACGACTTTAATTCCGGTAAATACGAGGTCGTAGTACTCTTGGTTAATGGCTTGTCTGAGCTGTGTGTTGAAACCTTTCTTGCGCGCGAAGTCTTTGATTTTTTCAGGATTCATATCAAAGGCCATTTGCTGAGCATCGTTGCCTTTTGATAGAAGAGCGGTAAGGTTGTTATAGACGCCAGCGTGTTCATAGATGATGGAGTCAATAGCACCCGTGTTTCCTTTGCTAATCTTGGTGTAGAGTCTTTCTAAAGTAGGCTTATCTGGATTCAGAATCAAATCAGTTTTAACCTTAAGTCGATCAAGAGTAGGCCCCACTTTGTCTACGCTTAAATCTTTCATTTGCATTCGGATGCGCAAAGTGGTTTTGCTGGTGTCCACAAGATTTTTGAGCGAAGCAGAACCGCCGTTAAGGCTACTGAGGTCAAGTTTATCGATGTATTTTTTAAGTCTAAGTTTATCTCGGTTGGAGATAATGGTGTATTTGCCAGGGTCGCCACCATGGTAAGCCATATTGATGGATTTGATCAAATCAACATACGACATGCTTTTTGAAAACAGGCTGTCTTTCGCAAAGACGCCCTGTATTTCATCGACTTTGTGCATCGTTTCAGAACTGAATAAGCGCCCTTTTTCTTTGTAATTGACGGTGATTTCAAATGGAATAGAGCCGCCGAAGTTGTTTTCAACAAATTTAAGGTCGAGCAAAATGGGGTCGTCTTTAGGTAAATCGCTGGTGACGTTTCCGGTAGAAATAATTTTGGTCATGCCGTAAAGGCTGAAGATGACCATCAAAACGGATGTGACGTAAATCCATGGACGGTATTGCGTGACAACTTTTACAATAAATTCGATAATGCCTTGTGAGTAAACACGATAAAGGTGTTTGAGGTGTCGAGGCTTAGGAGGTTTGGCAAACGAGGCAAAAATGGGAATGATGGCCAACGAAAGTACAAAAACCACCATAATGTTCCAGCTTGAGATAATCCCAAACTGAGCGAGTTTATCGGAGCTCGTAAATGTTACAAAGCCTACCGCAGTGGTAAGGTTGGTGAGGAAGGTGACCGAACCGATGCGCTTCACCATCACAAACAGAGCACGCATTTTACTTCCTAAACGAACGTATTCTTGGTGGTATCGCGTAACGAGGAAGACACAGTTTGGAACGCCGATGACAATCAATAAAGGCGGAATGAGCGCCATAATTATCGAGAGTTCATAGCCCATAAAGGCAATGCTTCCGAGCGCCCAAATTACTGAAATGAAAACCACCGAGTTGCAGAGTAATACAACATAAAGTGATCTGAAAAAGATATAAAGTAACAAGGAAGAAGCAAAAATAGACAGCGCCAAAAAGATGTACATTTCGCTGATGATTCTCTTTCCAACTACAACACGGATGTGTGGCAGCCCTGCAAAATAAACCTTACCAAAGTGCTTGTCATATTTTTTAGCGAGCTCTTCGATTTTGAGTACTACCCCTGATTTCTTGGGATTTGAAAGGACCTTCTCGTCGATTCCAATCATCAATAAGGACACATTGCTGGTGTCGTTGTAAAGAAGCCCGCGATAAATAGGGTTTTTTCTTACTTCTTTTTTAATAGAATCAATGCTCTTGTCTCTAAATGTAGTATCAGAAAAAATACGGTGAATTTCGAATTCGTTTTTCTGAATGTTGTTGGTCATTCCGAAGAGTGTTGCTTCAGATACGACGTTGTCTACACCCTTGATTTTTAAAATTTGATAGCCAAGTTCACGCCATTTTTTAAAATTCTCTTCGGTGTACAAAGAGTCTGTTTGGACAGCCACAACAAGTGTAGAGCCATCTTCTCCAAATTGCAACTTAAACTTCTCGTAATCCATTTGGATAGGATCATCTTTAGGAAGCGTGTTGCCAAAACGGTTGTCAACTTTGAGAGCTGTTGCTGCATAGTAACCGAAGAAAACGGTGATCAAGGCAATGATTGCCAGAATAAAAAGGCGATTTCTGAGAATTAAACTAGCAACTTTACTCCACATGCGACTAAATGTACAAAAAAATGAGGGGTGAAGTTACGAATAATTGTCAAAATGACCCTAATACCGGCTTTAACCTAGCCGATCAGCGTTAATTTAAGTTGAGCTTAATGCCAAAAACTATTGACCTTGGCATTAACGGTCTATAGCCCTGAGGAAGATTAGCAACGATGTTTTTGTTGTTCCCAACATTTTGAATACTTGTATAGAGGTCCCATATTTTGGTCAGGTGCATGTTGACTGAGCAGTCAAATGTTGTGAATGCTTGTATAGCAGAAACAGCAGCATAATTCTCATTAGATGTTGCAAAAACCACAGGGTCGTGTCCTGGTTTGATGCGGGTCTGTCCTACATAATTAGCAGAGACCATCATGTTCCATTTTTTACCTTCTGCCCCGGCACTGACTGAAAGCAAATGAGGTGTAATAAATGGAATGTAATCTCCACTGGTAATTTGCCCGCTTCCCCAGTCTCCACCACCGTTGATAAACGTTTCTTGAAAAATAGCTTGTGTGAATGTATAATTCATTTGCACAGGAAATTTTAATTGAGCGATTTGGGAAAACGCTAAATAACTTTTCGAACTTAACTCTAGCCCCTGAGCTAAAGCTTTACCTGCATTGAAAAGATCACCCGTACCCATGCCGCCGCCTGAAACATTATCTGAACCAAGTAAGTTTTGGTAATCACTTCTAAATAGTACTGCTTGGATATAGCGTTTTTGGGAACTTAAACGATAGCCAAGTTCATAATTGATGGCTATTTCCGCCTTGGCCTGTTGAATAGAAGTTGTGCTTGGCATACCCGGAGGCGAAAAACCTTTGTGCACACCGATAAATAAAAGTTGGTTAGCATTGATGGTGTAATCAAGGCTCGCACCTGGTAGCCAAATCTGAAGTTGATTAGCGCCCGAACTCAAGTTTGTGCCCAATCTAGCATAGTCAGCGGTACCGTAATTTGAAAATTTGAGCCCGATTTTTTCTTGTCGAATACCAGCTTGTAACGTGAATTTTTTGTAGCTAATTTGATAATCGGCAAAAAGGGCCAAGCTCCATGCAGATCTGAGCTGGTTTTCTTGGTTTCCTATTTCTCCGCCATCTGTTAGAATCATGGTTCCATTAGACATTTGATATTTGCTTTGTGTGCCGTATCTATTTGCCTCATCTTGGTGAAGGCGCACACCAATTTCAGCAATGTGTTTGAATGCGCCTGTTTTAAAATGATAGGCTGCATTGGATTGAATGCCTTTTGTAAGAAATGTACGAGCAGCATTTCTGAAAACGACCTCGCCATCTGCCTGGCCAGTCATGATGTCATATCCAGTGATATTCGCTGTTTTATCTGCAAGAATATTATTGATGCTTTTTGCGCCAAAACTATGTGCTCTTCCCCAATCTCTAAAGGTTTTTGTGAGATATACCGCACTTGTAATTTGGAGGTTTTTTACAGGAGTGATATGGTGCTGCAGTAGTACATGATTGTGAAACAGATCGAGTAAATCTTTCTGTGTACCCGCATACCGACGCAAAGGATTTGCCATGAAGTCTTCATAATTGAGACCGAGGTAGGTCTCGTTTGCAGTTTCTTCAACGTGTACAATTTTGAGGTTCAAGCTTTGTTTAATTTTATTTTCAGGTGCACTTTGCCATCTGGTTTTTGCCATGAAATCGCGGCGATCAAAACCGGTATTTCCTCCACCATCTAGTTGTTTAAAGCCTTGTGAGGCAATTCTATTCACTTCAAACAAATAAGAAAAATTCCCATTTGCATCTCCAACCCAAACGCGTTGCTGATTGGTACCAAAACTACCATAGCTTACTTGCGCAAACGCTTTGAATTGCTGAGGAATTGGTGTTGAAAGCAAGTTAATAGCGCCGCCAATCGTATAAGGACCGTATTTGATTTGACTACTGCCTTTGAGCACCTCAACTCCAGAAATTCTGGTAAATGTAGGAAAGTAGTAGGCAGACGGATCGGAATAAGCGGCAGGAGTAATGAGCATACCGTCTTCCATCAAAGTTATTTTTGCACTGCGATTAACGGGAGTGCCTCTTAATCCAATATTTGGCCGAAGACCAAAACCGTCTTCATCGCGCACCTGAACCCCCGGAACAGCCCGAAGTACTTTGTTAATATCTGGTTGATTCAATTTTTGAAGTTGCGCTGGTGTTATTTTTTGACCAGAACCAGCGATAAATTTATTTTGACCACTGATAATGGAAACACTTTGAGTTTCTATAAGTCGAAGACTATCTGCAGCTTCAGTTGTTTGGGAATAAACAGCATTAAAATGTATACAAAGAAGAAGGGTGTGGAGCGCTGCTTTCATTTATTTAGATTAATTATAAATAACGAGGCAAAACTACAGCTCAAATCCACAATAAGAAATACCAAGAAAGTGGTATTTTAAGCTTTTTATGCAGGGAATGGAAAGGGCTTAAAAACAAAAAACCCTTGACTCTTATTAGAATCAAGGGTTGATTTCACAGTATTGTACTCGAGGCGGGACTTGAACCCGCACGGGCAAATGCCCACAGGATTTTAAGTCCGGCGTGTCTACCGATTCCACCACTCGAGCTCAAAAGAGCGAGAAACGGGATTCGAACCCGCGACCCCGACCTTGGCAAGGTCGTGCTCTACCAACTGAGCTATTCTCGCTT
>JBEDCS010000192.1:0-8669 GCA_041176605.1 Bacteroidota bacterium | reverse complement strand
TTCGAACAGAGAAGTTAAGCCTGCTTGCGCTGATGGTACTGCGGTTTTGATCGTGGGAGAGTAAGTCGATGCCGATTTTTAAAAGCCTCACAGAAATGTGAGGCTTTTTTTTTGCTTATTTGTTACTGGCCTTTACCTATTGCGAAAATTACTGGTATTTTAGAGAGATCATAGGCCTTTTCGCGCCAATCAACAACGGCCATTGTTCGAATAGATTGTGTAGGCAAGGTCAAATTTGACGCTATACAAAGTTCGCTTAGGTCACCGAGTTCGTTCAATAAATCTTCCAGAACATTCATATTTCTGAAAGGCGTATCCATAAAGAGATGTGTAGTGCCATTTCTTTTGGTATCCATTTCAAAATCGCGTAATTTCTTTACGCGTTCTTTGCGTTCCTTCGGTAAATATCCGTGAAAAGTAAATTGTTGACCGTTGAATCCGCTACCCATTAAGGCTAATAGTATAGAAGAAGGACCAACTAATGGTTTGATCTGAATCTGTTGGGTATGTGCCAAATGAACAAGTGCTGCTCCAGGGTCAGCAACTCCAGGGCATCCTGCTTCTGAAATGACGCCGATATCTACTCCTTTGATCAAGAATAACAAAAGGTCCATCAATTCAGACTCCTTGGTATTCTTGTTGACGATTCTAAAAGTACAGTCGTCAATAGGGAAATTTCGATCCATTTTTCTGAGCAAACGGCGCGCACTTTTGATTTCTTCTACGGCAAAAACTCTTAGTTGTGTAGCAATTTGCATGACTTCTTGCGGCAATATATCTTGCGTGCTTTCTCCCCCTAAAGTGTTAGGAATTAAATAGATAGATCCTTTTGCTTGTTTGCTGGACATATTATTTTGTATTGGTTTGAATTTTGGCTAGAAAGGAATTTGTAGCCCGATCGAGTAGATCATATACATATTGAAAATCAGTTGCTGTCCCGTAGTAAGGGTCAGGTACTTCTTCAATAGATTCTTCAGTTAAGAAATCTAAAAGAAGGTGAACTTTATTTTTTGAGTATTCATCAGGAGCCAAATTACAAACATTGTTGTAGTTTGATTTGTCCATGACCAAGATGTAATCAAATAACGAAAAATCTTGTTTAGAAAATTGCCGAGCTCTCAGAAAATCAATGGGTGTTCCGTTAATTGCACCAGTTTTGATCATGCGGTGGTCAGGGGCCTTGCCAACATGGTAATTGGCTGTGCCCGCAGAATCTACTTGAATATCGAGATTTTGTTGAGAAACTTTTTGTCTGAGTAAACCATCTGCCATTGGTGAACGGCATATATTCCCAAGACAAACCATTAAAACATGAATGCTCAAGGTCTTATTGGATAGTGAGTTTCTTCTCTAGCTCTTCGAGGTAGTGACGGAATTGCTTGTCTGTTTCAGAAAGATTCACGACCGTTCGGCAAGCATGTAAAACAGTAGCGTGGTCTTTGCCTCCGCAATGTGCACCAATACTTGCAAGAGATGACTTGGTCATTTTCTTAGAGAAATACATTGAAATTTGTCTGGCCTGAACGACTTCGCGCTTGCGTGTTTTGGATTTGAGCATTTCAATCGGTAGGTCAAAGTAATCACAAACTACTTTTTGAATGTATTCGATAGAAACTTCTCTTGCCGTACTTCTGACAAATTTGTCAACCATTTGCTTAGCGAGCTCAAGTGTAATTGCTTTCTTGTTCAATGACGCTTGTGCAAGCAGTGTATTGAGTGCGCCTTCAATTTCACGCACATTTGTATTGATAGAATAAGCAAGGTATTCTACGACTTCGCGTGGAAGTTCGATACCGCTACCATACATTTTCTTTTCAAGAATTGCGATGCGCGTTTCTAGATCAGGGGTGCCGAGGTCGGCTGATAAGCCCCATTTGAAACGAGAAAGCAATCTTTGTTCCATTCCTTGCATTTCAACGGGCGCCTTGTCTGAAGTAAGGACAATTTGCTTACCGTTTTGGTGCAAGTGGTTAAAAATGCTAAAGAAGACATCTTGTGTACGTTCTTTACCAGCAAAAAATTGGACGTCGTCAATGATCAGGACATCAATCATTTGATAGAAATGAATGAAGTCATTGGTGGTTTGATTTTTAATAGCATCGATAAACTGATGCGCAAACTTTTCTGACTGAACGTAAAGTACTGTTTTGTTTGGGAAATTCTCTTTGATGGAGATCCCGATAGAGTGGGCAAGGTGTGTTTTACCAAGACCTACGCCACCATATAGTAATAGTGGATTGAATGCGGTGCCGCCTGGTTTGTTTGCAACGGCAAAACCAGATGCTCTGGCCAAACGGTTGCACTCACCTTCAACGAAGTTCTCAAAGGTAAAATTAGGAATCAGATTAGATTCAATGTTTACTTTTTTGAGACCTGGGATTACAAAAGGATTGCGAATTTGCTTCTCGTTAACATTTATTGGCATGTTAACCGGAGCATTTTTTAGACTACTGGCATTACTAGTAGGAAGTTTGACGGTATAAGGATTGCGAGACTGCGTGTTGTTTTCCATCACGATGCTGTACTCGAGCGTTCCTTCTTGGCCAAGTTCTTTCTTAATTACTTTGCGCAACAAAGTAATGTAATGTTGTTCAAGCCATTCGTAAAAGAAATGCGATGGTACTTGAATGGTCAAAATATGGCCCTCTAATTTAACAGGGACAATTGGCTCAAACCAAGTTTTAAAGGCCTGCAAAGAAATATTGTCTTTGATGACTTTTAAGCAGGATTCCCACGCACTTTCGTGACTTGTATTCATAGTAGTTCGGTTGTTCTCGTTAGTTTGTGTAATTTTCGTTTTGCACGAAAAGTTGGGTGAAATAAAGAGAGAACAAATATTTACATAAAAAAGTGAAAAAAAAAGTCGGTTACCTATTGATTATTAAAAAAAAAATACTTGTCAGTAATATTCTTTTAATATTGGTCAAAATGCCCGATACCTTGGTAAATTTACGATAGAGAAAAGGATTCTACAAATATAAATGCACTAAATAATGACGAATTCACAAGAGCAAGTTAACGGCCATTCGAAGTTTTCAACAAAAATACGTGTCCGCTATGCCGAAACGGATCAAATGGGCTTTTGTTATTATGGCAATTATGCGAGTTTTTTTGAGGTTGCGAGGGTTGAAGCGCTCCGTGAAAAAGGAATTTCTTATCGCGCTTTGGAAGAATCTGGTATTTTACTGCCGGTAACCCATTTTGAAATCCGATACTTTCAACCGGCACGTTATGACGATTTGCTTGAAATTCAAACACAAATCACACAACTGAAGGGTGTTCGCATTACTTTTGCATACCAAACATTCAATGAAGCAGGAGATTTATTGAACGAAGCCACGACTCAACTTGTCTTTGTCAATGCCGAAACCCAAAAACCAATGGCCATTCCCGAAAACATTTTACAGCAACTAAATCAATAAATAGCATGAGTGCTTTTGAATTCAAATATTTTGACCAACAAAATAAGAAGCTCAGTTTTTTACAGCGTCAAGGTGAAACTCGTGTTGGTTCTATTTTACAAGAAAATAAAATTGAAAATGCCAAATATGTCCTGATTGGCATAGAAGAAAGTGCGGGGCCTCAAGCAAATTTTGGCAGATCAGGCAGTGAGAACGCATTCAAAGCTTTCTTGAGGGTTTTTTTGAATACTCAAGTTTATGAGCAACAAACCTTCGATAAACTTACTTACTTAGGTAAAATTGTACAAAAAGGCGCGCCTTTAGACCAGATTGAAGCGGCTCAAATGGTTCACGAGCTTGACGACTTGCTATTTAATATATTGCAAGAATACCTCAAGGAGGGCCAAATTCCAATCATTGTTGGCGGCGGTCACAACAATGCACTGCCACTCATTCGATGGGCGGCAAGAAATACGCCAATAAGTGTACTCAATATTGATGCACATGCTGACCTCCGTACGACAGAAAAAAGACATAGTGGCAATTCATTCTCTACAGCAATGGCTGAAAAAATAATGATGAACTATGGTGTTTTTGGTTTGCATGAAGCTTTTAATAACCAATGGATCCGCACGCAACTGCAACATCAAAATATTACACATCGTTTTTACGAAGATTATCTTCAAGGACCTTTTCAGTTGGCAGAGGATGTCATGAATTTTATTCAGCATCAAAAAGTGCCAATAGGGCTAGAAATTGATATGGATGCCATTGCCAATATGCCAAGTTCAGCGCAAAGTCCGTCGGGTTGGCGCCTAGATGAAATCAGAAGCCTAGTCTACAAAATAGGGCATTTAAAGCCTCCAATTGCTTATCTAAATTTGACAGAAGCCGCGCCTCAAACCGAGGCTGACGACCTTATTGTCGGAAAGGCCCTGACCTATCTAGTCAGAGATTTTATAAAGGCCACAAAATAAAAAAGAGAGGCACTGGGCCTCCCTTTAAAATTAACCTGTAGCAAAGTTAATTGAGTTGCTGCTTCTACGTGAATTCTAGGCAAGGGTTACATACAATTAACACTTGACCCTTGAAAAAGATCCCGACACACAATTTCTGGTGTGGCCTCCACTTCTATTTTTGTGTCAGATGGATCAGCAAACCACTATTCAAGCACTTGTTCGCCTCATGGATGACCCCGATGAACTGATATTTCAGCAGGTCAGACAAGAACTTATGAAAATGGGCACTGAAATCATCCCTCAACTTGAAAGTTCATGGGAGCAAGATTACTACGGGTTGCTATTCCAGGATCGCATCGAAAACGTGATTCACGATATTCAGTTTGAAGAGGTCAAGGCACAATTAAAAGCTTGGCTCAATTCCGCAGACAAGGATTTATTGAAAGGCGCAGTAGTTATTGCCAAGTATCAGTACCCTGGTCTTGACGAACAAAATGTACTCAATCAAATTCAAATGATTCGCCGCGATATTTGGTTAGAACTCAATGACCATCAAACCGCATTCGAACAAGTCAAAATTTTCAATCGGATCTTTTTTGGGATGCACCGCTTTCAAGGTGCAAGCCATCAAGTGCCTTCGCCCCACCATTCTTTGGTTAATGTCGTACTAGAAAACAAAAAAGGAAATCCGCTGAGTCTTTGTTTACTATATAGTGTCATTGCCCAATCTTTGGATTTACCGATTTACGGCGTCAATTTGCCCAACCATTTTGTTTTGGCTTACATGGATAGCAAGCACTCCGCTTTACACATGGATAATGAGGATGCTTACGGTGTTTTGTTTTACATCAATGCCTTTGCAAAAGGAAGCATTTTTGATGCCAATGAAATCAAGGCATTTTTGAAGGGGATATACCTCAATCCTGAACGCAGTTATTTTGAACCCTGTTCTAATTCTGCCATTTTGAAACGCATGCTCACCAATTTGATTTATGCATTTCAGCAAGCAGGTGCTGCCCAAAAAGTGAACGAACTCCAAGAGTTGCGCGCGCTTATCCCGTAATCCAATTGGACATTTCTTTGTATTTTTGACTAAAACAAAGCATGTCGAACAAATATACCGTGGCAGAGCGTTTCATGCGCTATGTTCAAATAGATACCACCGCAGACCCAAATTCAAAAAGCTTCCCTTCAAGCGCAAAGCAACGCGATCTCGCACAAGTCTTGCACGATGAATTGAAAGCATTAGGTTTGCAAGACGTCTTGCTCGACGAATGGTCTTATGTTTTTGCTACAATTCCTTCCAATGTAGCACAGCCCTTACCCACTATTTGTTTTTGTTCTCACATGGACACTGCCCCTGACTGCAGCGGAACAAATGTAAAACCCATTCTGCATCAGAATTACCAAGGTCAAGATATTTCACTTCCCGATGACCCATCTCAAGTTTTAAGTACAACGCAGCACCCTTATTTATTGAAAAAAATCGGAGATGATTTGATCACCGCAAGTGGCTTAACCTTATTAGGTGCAGATGACAAAGCCGGAGTAGCCATTATAATGGAACTTGCCGCTTATCTTCAAGCCAACCCTCAAATTCCTCATGGTCCGATCCGTATTCTTTTTACACCAGATGAAGAGGTCGGTAGAGGCGTAGAGCACCTCGACATGCACAAGCTCAATGCCGATTTTGGGTATACCCTAGACGGTGGCCCATTAGGAGACATTGAAGATGAAACTTTTTCAGCAGATGCAGCTACACTTACATTTTATGGAATCAGTGCGCATCCTGGTTACGCTAAAGGAAAAATGATCAATGCCATTAAATTGGCTGCTCAATTTGTGAGTGAATTACCTAATACAACATGGTCTCCTGAAACAACAGCTGGTCGAGAAGGATTTGTACACCCTACAGCTATTGACGGAGGTCTTGAAGCGGCTACAGTTCAATTGATCATCCGCGACCACGATACCAATAAACTCGAGCCCTACGCTGCTCAACTCAAGCAAATTGCTTCAAATGTAATTGCAGCTCATCCTGGCAGTAAGTTTGACATCCAGATTCACGAGCAATACCGCAATATGAAAGAAATTTTAGTGACCTATCCTTTTGTCAGTGATTACGCCGAAGAAGCAATGAAGCGCGCAGGCATTACTCCTCAGCGAAATATCATTAGAGGGGGTACAGACGGTTCAAGACTTTCTTTTATGGGCTTACCATGCCCCAATATTTTTACGGGCGAAATGGCCATCCATTCCAAATTGGAATACGTAAGTGTTCAAGACATGGAAAAAGCCATTGACACCCTTGTCGAATTGGTTCAAATCTGGGAAAAACACGAATGGAACCAAGCTTAATCATTAAAGAACTGCAGCAGCAGCAATTCAAGCCCTTGTATTTCCTGCATGGGGAAGAATCATATTATATAGATATGATCGCTGATGCTATTCAACAGCATGCCCTTCAAGAGCACGAAAGAGATTTCAATCAAACCATTCTATACGGTAAAGACGTCGATTTACTGGCGCTCATCAGTGAACTGAAATCATACCCCATGATGGCCGAAAGGCGGTTGGTTATTTTAAAAGAAGCCCAAGATTTCAAGAAAATAGAAGAGCTTGAAACATACGTAGATAATCCAACACCAACTACTGTATTTGTGGTGTGTTATAAAAACAAGGCTTTTGATGCCAGAAAGAAGCTTCTCAAACCTTTTGCTAAGCTCGGGCATGTCTATAAGTCAGATAAAATACGAGACTACCAACTTCCTGACTGGATTTCAAAGTATGTGCGTTCAAAAGGCCTGCAACTCAATGCAAAGGCAACCATGCTCTTGGCCGAATATTTAGGATCAGATCTTGGCCGCATTGTCAACGAGCTCGATAAGTTAAGTATCGTGGTGGGTCAAAATCAAGCCATTACCGAGCAAGATATCGAAAAAAATATTGGCATTTCAAAGGATTACAATGTGTTTGAATTGGTCAATGCCATTTCAAGCAAGCAGGCAGATAAGGCCTTCAAAATTGTCCAATATTTCGAATACAACCCTAAAGCTGGTGAATTAATCGTAATCGTCCAGGCACTTTTTAAATTGTTTTCTCAATTGATGCGGGTACATTTTACACCCAATAAAAGCCGAGAAGCAATAGCAAGTGCGGTTGGTGTTCATCCTTTTGTTGCGGGCGAACTCCTAAATGCCAGACAAAACTATGATCCTAAAAAGATTGCAGCCATTATTGCCTTATTACATGACTACGACCTGAAGTCTAAAGGAGTAGGAAATAGTTCTATGGATCAAGGTGAATTACTCAAAGAACTCGTCTTTCAAATTTTATACACATGAGTGTTTTCTTTGCTCCTGACATTCAAGCGAACCTATCTCATTATCAATTGAATGAGGATGAATCTAAACATTGTGTCAAAGTATTGCGCTTGGGTCAAGGCGCAAAACTAACTTTAGTTAACGGAAAAGGGCTAGAATTCAATTGCACCTTGCAAGACCCCCATCCAAAACGCGCGTTATTAGAAATCCAAGAAGTACTGACGCATCCAAAAAGTAAGGAGTTACATATTGCAATGGCCCCAACTAAAAACATGGATCGCGTTGAGTGGTTTTTAGAAAAAGCAACAGAGTTAGGCATGAGCAAACTGAGCTTTTTGCAGTGCGAGCACAATGAGCGCAAAGTAATTAATCTAGAGCGTTTACAAAAGATTGCCATTGCTGCAATGAAGCAATCTAAGCGTTATTATTTGCCTGAAATTATTGACCTAGTTCCTTTTGAGCAATTTGTAATAGCCAATCCGAATGGTTATTTTGGGCATTGCTATGAGGGCGCAAAGGCGCCATTTAGCGCAGTGCAAAATTCAGCTGTATTTTTGATAGGCCCAGAGGGTGATTTTTCTGTTTCAGAGGTGAAATTGGCTCTGGAGCAAGGATACAAGGCCGTTCATATGAGTGATTTTCGATTAAGGACTGAAACCGCAGCACTTTTAGCGGTAGCACATTTGGCTCAGCTTAACTCATAACGATATGCTGCAAAAGCGGCCTCGTGTTTCTCGTCAATAGCTTGATTAAAAATCAATTCTTTGCGGTAGCGTTGTGCGTTGAATTCCGGAAAGAAGGTATCTGCGCCGTACGTTTTTTCAATATGCGTTAAAAACATTTCATGAACCAAACCAGATTCGAGCGCGAGCTTATAAATTTCGGCCCCGCCAATGACAAAAGCTTTTTGTTCCGGAGCCAATTCTAAAGAGGAAATACAATTTTCAAAGGAGTCAAAAACCAAGCAATCTGGTGCTTCAAAATGA
>JBEDCS010000191.1:0-14222 GCA_041176605.1 Bacteroidota bacterium | reverse complement strand
AATGCCAGGCATGATGTAAGGATTCAAGAGCCTTCGGGCTCTTTACCGTTTCTTTCTTCCCGATTCATTCGGATAGCGAGAAATGTCTATATAGAGCCACCTTCGGGTGGCTTTCTTTTTTACTTATTTTTGACCGATGTGTTACAGTAATTCTTCTACCTCAACAACCATGCAGCTGGCCGAGCGCTACCAAAAATTGAAACCCATAGCTGCTCCAGATTTGCAATATTATTTTGCTTCTGGTTTTCATTTCCCCAGATGGAACATCATTACCAATGACGAAAGTATGCAGCATATGCGCTGGGGCTTGCTTCCAAATTGGTTTAAAGGTGCAAATTGGATGGAATTTGCCAGTAAAACACTCAATGCGAGGATTGAAACTTGTGCTGAAAAAGCATCGTTCAGACACTTAATAGGCAGTAAAAGATGCTTGGTTCCGTCTAGTGGTTTCTTTGAATGGCAAACAGCTGGGAAATTAAAAATACCCTATTTCATCACCGATCCAAAGCAAGAAATATTTTCAATTGCCGGAATTTACGATAGTTGGTTAGACCACTCCACAGGCGCCCTCGAAAATACATTTACGATATTAACAACGGCAGCCAATCCATTGATGGCAGAAATTCATAATACCAAAAAGCGCATGCCGCTTATTTTAGCGACAAATGAAGAAGATGCATGGCTTGCGGGAAAACTCAGCCTAGAAAACATCATGGACCGCTCAGCTATACAATTAGAGGCGTGGGAGGTCGATAAACGGATTATATTAAGTTCAAATGCAAATATTTCAATGGTAAGTCAAAGATATCAGAACCCGCAAGGCATTCAAAAAGGCTTATTTGATTAATTTTGGCACTACTATTGTACTGAATAGCCCATGAAAATTTTCCTCACTTTTTGCTTGTTTTTGCTTTTTACTTCATGTATAGAAATTTCTGATGACCTCACCCTAAATAACGACGGTTCAGGGAGCCTTAAATATAAAGTCAATTTAAGTGCAAGCAAAGTCAAGGTCAACTCAATTCTTGCGTTGGATAGTCTGCAAGGAAAACCGGTGCCTTCCATTGAGCAAATTTCTGCCAAAATCAAAGAATTCGTGAAAATTTTAGATGCCCAACCCGGTATTAGCAATGTGCTCATGGAAGAAAACTACACTGATTTTATTTTTAAACTGAGTTGTGACTTCACCAATGTCAAATTACTGCAAGATGGCATTAAGCGCAGTGTCGAGCAAATCAGTAAGGATAAACTCAATTTGCAACAAGAAGAAAATTGGCTAAGTTGGGACGGAACCACTCTTAAGCGGAGCATTCCTGGTTATGTTGCTGCACAAATTAAGTCCTATAAATTTGAAGACGAAGCTTTGCTAAAAGAAGGCATTTACACCTCAATTGCACGTTTCGAAAGACCCGTTCAGCGCTTCGAAAACAAACTCGGAACACTCAGCAAAAACCAACAGGCTGTAATGGTCCGAACCAATACCTTTTCTTTAAAAGAAAATCAAGCTTTATTAGACAATATAATTGTCTTGACACCAAGATGATACTCGCGGATTATGCTTAACTTCGTCCTATAACATTCATACACGTGGATAAAGTTTCTAAGAATTATTTTTGGCTTTGTATAGCGGGCCTTTTCTCAAGCACTTTTTTTGCTCAAACCCTTACGCGTCAGTCAGAACACCTGATTCCTGCAGATGCCGTAACTGTATTTAGCATCAACAATATCAGCCTACTACAAAAAATTTCCATGGATGACCTCGTTCAGTACGAGTTCATGTCCGATGTACATCAAGAATTATTCGACGGATCCACCTCCGGCAAGACCCTCAAAGATGCAGGTCTAGATTTTAATCAAAGACTCAATTTATTTTACGGCAAAACATCAAAAACTGAGCTTACGGGCTTTACCTTTGGTGTGGGCAACAAACAACAACTTTTTGAAGTATTCGATGACTTCCAAACGTTGCAAAGCGACATCAAAGACCTAGAAGTTTACGGTACTTTCTTTAATAACCTACTCATTTCGGGCAATACCGCGCTTTTATTGCGCATTGAGCCAACCATGGAATACATTGACCAAGTAACAGATTCCATTTGGTATGCGCGCGGCAATGAAATGCCTTTCGATTTTTTTGATGAGGTGCAACAAGAAGAAGAAGTCCTCAACGAACAAGAATACGATACGCAAAGCGGACTTTTTCCTGAAGCAACAGAAAACCCACTCATTAAAAATTACTACGAGCTCAGAGATAGCGTGCAAGTAATGTTGCAACAGGCCGAGCTCGAGCGCGTTATTGCGCAAATCTTTATCGATGGCAAAAATCTTTGTTCACAAGATCAACGCTTTGTCGCACAGCTATCGCACAATGCAGAAGGAGCTTTCTACCTAGACAACGCCAGAAACCTAGATAAATCTCAAGGGCTTTGGTATTTTCAAACCGTATTACCTACACTTTACAAAGACATCCAAGAACTTTATGCAGGAAATGTCATTCTTGGCGATCTATTTTTGAAAGACAACAGTGTTGAGTTTGCAGTAGAAGCGCAATATGGTCCGGCCTTAGGAAGCATTTATTCCGAAATGAATGACGCCAAGTTCGATAAAAATGTGCTCAAGTATATTCCAGCAAGTAGCTCCGCCTATTTCACTTATAATATCAATATGCAAAAGGCCTATGAGCAGGCCTACAAAGTATTACTTCCCTTACTTTCAGATGAAAAGAATGCGCAGATTGCGATGAATGTTTTGACGCTCGAATTACTCAATGAGTTTGTCAATAAAGAGGCGCTTTTTAGTACCTACAAGGGAAGCATGTTTGGCACCTTCAATGGTGTCGAAAAAATCAAGACCAAAAAAATTGAATTTTACTACGACGAAGAGACCTTCGAATATGGCGAGCGTGAAACCGAAGCCGAAACCGAGATGCCTGTCTTTACACTTGGTTTTTCTACCGAGCGTTCAGATATTCCCGAGCTCGTTTTAAAGCACCTCGCGCGCCTTACCTCACGTGTTCAAAAGCATGAAAATTACTGGCGATTTGAAAATGCTATTCTTGATGCTGCGCCTTTGTTTATCATCAATACTGGCGGTTTACTCATACTTTCAAATGATGCTACTTTTGCCACTAATTATGCAAATGGCTATGGCAAACTTGCACTTTCTAAAAAAGCAGCCAAAAAAGCAAGTAAAGGCGGTTTTATGTATGGTAAGGTAGACATCAGTAGTACGCTAGATCGCTTCCCCACTGAATTACTCACGCCAAAAAATGCCGAAATCATCACCTCTTTGAAAGGCAAATCTGGTATGCTTGAGCTCATGTCTTCAGAAACAAATACCGAACACACTACATTTAACCTTAGTTATACATTTAAAGGAGAAGAAGAAACAGGCAAGCACTTGCTTGACTTGATCAATTCACTTTATTTAGTTTATACTTTAAATCCGTAGTCATGTACCGGAAGTTCCTGACGCTCGTTATGATTGCGGGTGCTTTAGCACTGATACTTTTTGTCAAATCTTTTTTATTTGCGGTTCCCAAATCACCAAGGCTTATAGACCGTCTACCTACTGCAGATTTCCTTGCAAAGGCAAACATTTTGGAACTAGCCAAAGAAACCAATTCGTTGTTGCAATACAACAAATTGTCCATGCGCGATTTCACAACCTATGAGTTTTTACTCGGACAGGGAAAACAGTATGGGCTTGACCTCGAACAAGACGCCTATTTATTTGCCCAAGAAAATGGCGACTGGGGTGCGCTGCTCAAATTAACAGATTCTTCAAAAGTTCAAGTAGGTATTGAGCGCCTTAAGAAATATGCCGAATTACAAGATTCTGTTATTGGCAATACCACCTTTTATTACATCAAAAAAGAAAAGTCTTATTTACATTACGGCAAAGACTACGCTTTTATTTACCAAGGAGCAAATTTTGATCGCTTGCTCAATCAAGTGGCCTCTGCACATTACGGCGATCTTCATAAAGATTGGGATGTGTTTTTAAAGCAAAAACAGTTCAAAGACGAGCATTTAGTCATTTATGCCAACTGGCCAAAACTGCGCAGCTACAACATCCAAACGGCTATGTTTGCGCACGATAGCGATTCTCTGGGTTTCAAACTCAAGAGCTACGTAAAAAAGAAAACGCCGTTGTATTTTTCAATGAAACGCGATGGGCTTACTTACCATGCTGTGCCTAAAACAGACCGACTCATTGATGTACATCTTGATATCGATGAATTCAAACAGCATCCTGAAGACTCTGTTTATATTCAGTTGGCCAAACTAAGCAGAAAGGTTGGTTTTCCATTTGAACGCTTCTTAAAAGCCTGGAATGGTGACCTCGTGTATCAACAAGGGGGCTTACAAGTGCAAGAAACACGTTTCATCGAAACAATTCTCGATGAAGATTTCAATGAAACGGAGGTTGAGCGCGTCCGTTATGATACCGTACCGGCGTTTTCTGTCTTTGCTTCACTGAATAGAATGGGGCCACTTTTCATTGCAAAGTTGGCACAAAAAGGATTGCTGCGCGAGGATGAAGGCGGCTACCGTTTTTTGTTTTCACCGTTACTTCGCTTCAATAAGATTGGGCCATTTTACCAGTATTACACAGGCGATATACCACCTAGAATCATCAAAGGTCATGAAAATCAGGTTTTGTGGAAATACAAAGGAACCAACTACTATTTTCGTATAGAGCGCATGACACGCTACGAGATTTTTGGCACGCTGCAGGTACCTGTGCGGAGTCTTTTGAGAAGAAACAAGCTGATTTGATTAGCAGACCAATAAAAATTCTTCTTGGTGTGCCTCGATGTAATCTAAGATTTCTAGAATTTCATCTAATTCTGAAGTAGTCACGAGCTTGGTGCGATAATCTTTAAAATGTGAAATCCCTTTGAAATAGTTGGTATAATGTCGTTTCATTTCGGCGATACCTAATTTAGGACCCTTCCATTTGATGCTCATGAGCAAGTGTTCTCTGCAAGCGATAACGCGTTCGGCAATCGTTGGACCAGCTAGCTTTTCACCCGTTTGAATATAATGTTTGATCTCTCTAAAAATCCAGGGGTAACCAATAGAGGCACGGCCAATCATGACACCATCAACGCCATAGCGGTTTTTGTACTCAACAGCTTTTTCGGGGCTATCGATATCTCCATTGCCAAATACGGGTATGCGCATTCGGGGATTATTTTTAACCTCGGCAATTAAAGACCAATCGGCTTCGCCTTTATACATTTGTTTTCTGGTTCGGCCGTGTATGGAAATCGCTTCAATACCGATGTCTTGCAGGCGCTCAGCGGCTTCAACAACATTTTTGGTGTCGTCATCCCAGCCTAAGCGGGTCTTGACCGTAACTGGTAATTGAGTGGCCTTGACAATCTCGGCAGTGAGGCGCACCATTTTGGGAATATCTTGTAAGAGCCCTGCACCAGCACCTTTACAAGTGACTTTCTTGACAGGGCAGCCGTAATTAATATCGATGAGGTCTGGCTGAACGGCTTCAATAATTTGAGCCGATTGCACCATGCTTTCTGTTTCGGAGCCAAAAATTTGAATTCCAATAGGCCTTTCGTATTCAAAAATATCGAGTTTCTGGCGGCTTTTTGCAGCATCGCGGATGAGTCCCTCCGAAGAGATGAACTCGGTGTACATTAAGTCTGCGCCATATTGCTTGCAAAGTGCACGAAAGGGAGGGTCACTGACATCCTCCATGGGCGCAAGCAGCAAGGGAAACTCGCTTAATTCGATATTTCTGATTTTTACCATAGCCTAAGCTTGCCCCATTAGTTTGAGATACTCTTTGAGTTTCTGTTCATTACTGAGCCTTAGTACCATTAATTTGTCAGCTGATTCGACGACGATGTAATCTTGAAGGCCGTCGAGTAAAACGGTTTTGTGCGCAGGTACATTGACCAAACAATTTGCAGAGTCAAAAGCGTAGATTTGACCACCGATGAGGGAATTTTGCTGCGCATCTTTTTGCAAGTGAGTGGTGAGGCTACCCCATGTACCGAGGTCACTCCAGTCGAAATCGGCAAGGACCATACTGACATTGTTGGCCTTTTCCATCACGGCAAAATCGATTGAAATATCGGGGCATGCCGCAAATGCATCTTTCAAGAATGCAATTTCTTGGCTGCTGCCATAAACTTGTTGGTCTTGGCTAAAAATTTGGTAGATGTCGTTTTGATGCGCTTCTAAGGCTGCAAGTATAACGGAAGATTTCCAGACGAAAATTCCAGCATTCCAGAAGAAGGTCCCTGCTTCTAAAAAGCTTTGAGCCGTGGCTAAATCAGGTTTTTCCCGGAATTGTAAAACGGGGCACGCACTACCTTTAATTGTGTTTTCATTTTTGGCAAATTCGATGTATCCATAGCCGGTATCTGGGCGGCTTGGTTCAATGCCGAGTGTCACTAACTGACCACTTTGGGCTGTTTGCCAAGCGACATTGATGATTTCTTCAAAACGCTTTTCATTGATGATGAGGTGGTCTGCGGGTGATATGAGCAGGGTTGCATCGGGGTCAAGCGCATGGATTTTGGCTGCAGCATAAGCAATGCAAGGCGCTGTATTTTTGCGCTCAGGTTCACACAAGACTTGGCTTGCTTTGAGTTCTGGCAGTTGGTCTAGTACGAGTTGTTCGTAGGCACTATTGGTGAGAATAAAGATGTTCTCAGTGGGGATAAAGCGATTGAGTCTTTCAAAAGTAAGTCTGAGTAAAGACTTTCCGATACCGAGTACATCGAGAAATTGTTTGGGGTTTTCAGGCGTAGACATTGGCCAAAAACGACTACCAACTCCGCCAGCCATAATGAGGCCGTATGTATTATTTTGTGTCATGTGCTAAAGGTGTAACGGCTGCTAACGCATGTACGAGGTACTGTTTGTTGCTGCCAATTTCGGTACAAAGATAACGAGTTCTGCGCAGTTGCCCTTTTTTAAAGCGCTTCTGATTCAATAAAAATTCAGCGTGCAGCGGTAAAGATTCTAAAGTGTTTGTTTCTTGCTTGTCAAAGGCTTTAAGCGCGCGGCTCAAGTGAAGATCAGTGCCAGAAGATGCTTTCAATTGCGTCCAACTTTTCCAAAGTACTTTTTGGAGTTCAGTTGGCAAGGCTTCACTTTCAAGCACTGGCAGCAAGCGCTCTCTAAAAGCGGCTTTCCATTCTGTGCCGTGTGCTGCAACGCGCCATCCATGCTCGCGATACGTGTCGAGGTGTGCGAGTTCGTGTAAAGAGGTAATTAAAAAGCTGTATGGATTGAGGTCGCCATTGACAGTAATGATGGGTTTCTTTTGCAATGGACTTGTTCTGAAATCACCTAACTTTGTTTTCCTGCCAGGCACAATTTTAAATTGAATATTGGCGTTTAATATGCAGTCTGCCAAATAGGGTGCAAAATGTGTTGGTACAAACCTCGAAAGGGTGTCAATAAAATGCTGACGCTTTTCATCCATACAACAAAGATAAAAAGTGATTTGGCTTTGCTCGTTATGGAAGTAATAATGTTTAATTTAGCTTAGTGAAATTCTTACAACAATTTGGTCGTTACTTGCTCATGCTTACAGTGGTTTTTACCAAACCCGATAAGTGGAAATTCTATTTCCAAAAAAGCATCAATGAAATCGAATTAATTGGCATCAATTCTTTGCCAATAGTCGCGCTTATGTCCACATTCATGGGTGCGGTAATTGCCCTACAAACCGCCTCGAGTATGGAAAGCCCGTTGCTTCCCGATTACACAGTAGGGTTTATTACGCAATCGAGTACGATTTTAGAGTTTTCCCCAACTATCATTTGCTTGATTTTAGCCGGAAAAGTAGGTTCAAATGTAGCCTCTGAAATTGGTACTATGCGCGTCACAGAACAAATTGATGCCTATGAAATCATGGGTGTCAATTCGCTGAACTTTTTGGTTTTGCCTAAAATCACGGCTGCAGTTGTGTTTTTTCCAGTGCTCATTATTTTTTCAATGGCACTCTCCATGTTTGGTGGTTGGTTAGCACTTTTAGTATCTGACCTCACCACTACTGAAATTTATATTTTGGGTATCCGCGCTTTTTTCAATCCTTTTCACATTACCTACGCCTTGACCAAAACACTTGTCTTTGGTTTTCTTATCGTCAGTATTTCATCTTTCTATGGCTATTATGTCAAAGGTGGTTCGTTAGATGTGGGCCGTGCTTCCACGCAAGCTGTTGTGAGTAGTAGTATAGCCATTCTTATCTCCAACTTTATCCTCACCCAATTGATGTTATTGTCATGATCGAAGTCAAAGGATTGTCCAAAAGCTTTAATGGTCAGCAAGTTTTGTTTGATATCAATCATCGTTTTGAAAACGGGAAAGTCAACCTCATTATTGGTCAGTCTGGGCAAGGAAAGTCTGTTTTGGCCAAATGCATCGTTGGCCTCTATGAAGCCGATGCCGGAGAAATCCTTTTCGATCAAAGAAATTTCTCTGTCATGGACCGTGCCGAACGCAGCGATATTCGCCAAGAAATCGGCATGCTTTTTCAGGGTTCAGCGCTATTTGATTCACTTACTGTTGAGCAAAATGTCATGTTCCCACTTCAGATGTTTACCAACATGACCAAAGCTGAAATTCAACTGCGCGCTGACTTCTGTCTAGAGCGCGTCAATCTAGCGGGCCGCAACAAATTGTTTCCTTCAGAATGCAGTGGCGGGATGCAAAAAAGAGTCGGGATTGCCAGAGCCATTGCCATGAATCCGAAATATTTGTTTTGCGATGAGCCCAATTCAGGTCTTGATCCAAAAACTTCAATCGTCATCGACAAATTGATCAAAGACATCACGCTTGAATACAACATGACCACTGTTGTCATTACCCACGATATGAATTCAGTAATGGAAATTGGCGACAGCGTATTATACATACATCAAGGTAAAAAATGGTGGGAAGGCGACAAAAACAGCATCATCACCGATAACAACCCTGAAGTCGAGGCGTTTGTATACGCTTCTTCTTTTATGAAAGAAATCCGGACCCAAATACAACAAAAAAGAAGTCTTTAGACCTAATTTTTTTGTACTTTGTTGCAAATAATTAATTCTTTCTTATCTTTGCAACCCCAAAAGGACTTGCGCAAACGGCTCAAGTAAATATATAAAATTGCGGATGTGGTGAAATTGGTAGACACGCCAGACTTAGGATCTGGTGCCGAGAGGTGTGCGGGTTCGAGTCCCTCCATCCGCACTAAGGTCTCGTTGGGTCAACGAGGCCTTTTTTTTTAAATAATAGGCAAATAATTCATTCATGAAAATTACTCGTCAAGAAATCGATGCCCAAAATGGCGTTTTAAAAGTGGAAATCGATGCTGCAGACTATCAAGGAAAAGTGAAAGCTGCACTCGATAAATATCGCAAGACAGCAAAAATCCCTGGTTTCAGACCTGGTCATGTGCCTGCTGGCCTCATTCAAAAGCAATTTGGTAAATCAGTATTAGCTGAAGAACTCAACAAAATTACCAACGACGCACTTTACCGATTCATCATCGACGAAAAACTCGATATTCTTGGCAATCCACTTCCTATTGAAAATGGGGTAGAGGGTGATTTCGATCAACCTGCCAATTTTACTTTCAGCTACGAAATTGGTTACAGCCCAGTTTTTGAATTACCTATTACTGCTAAAACCAAAGTAGACTACGCTACAGTAAAAATAGACAAAGACCTCATTACCAAACAAGTAGAAGATCTTCGCCGCCGCTATGGCAAACTCATTTCCTCTGAAGCTATCAGTGCTAAAGACATGGTCATGGGTAAGTTTGAAGAGTTAGACGGTACCGAAGTCAAAGCTGACGGTATCAGCCATTCCACAACCATATCGATGGAGTTTTTGGAAAACAAAGCAGCCATTAAATTGCTAACAGGCAAAAAAATCAATGAGTCTTTTGAACTCGATCCTAAAAATGTTTCCAAAGGTCCTGAAGACGCAGCGGCAATGTTAGGAATCAGCCCTGAAGCTTATGCCGAGCTCAATTCAAAATTTCAGTTTACGGTCAATGACATCAAGCGCATGGAACTAGCTGAACTCAATGAAGAGTTTTTCCAAAAATTATTTGCAGACGAAGTCAAGACAGAAGCCGATATGAACAAGCGCATTGAGGCAGACCTCGCACGTATGTTTGAAGAAGATTCAGACCGCCTATTTACGCGCAAAGTCTATGACATGCTCCTAGAGAAAACCTCCATGACTTTCCCTGAAGCATTTTTAAAGCGTTGGATCAAAACTTCAGCCGAGAAACCTATTTCTGAGGAAGAAATCGAAAAAGAATTCGCGGCCTATTTGCTCTCGTTAAAATGGCAATTGATCCAGACAAAAATCTTCAAAGACAACAACATCCAATTGACCAACGAAGAAGTAATTGACTTTACAAAGAATTTGGTAATCGGTAACTACGCACAATACGGTATGCCTGCTCCAGAAGAAGCAGAATTACTCGAAACCGCACAGCGTTTGTTGCAAAACAAAGAACAAGCCAATGGAATCTACGATCGTTTGGCTGAAAGAAAGCTTACAGATTACTTTAAAAGTGCTGTCAGCATGACCAAAAAAGAAATGAAATACGATGATTTCGTAGCGCAGGCACAAGCCTAAGCGACATCCCAATCCAACACCTGTAGGTGTTTATTTTGAGCCTTGATTCCATAGTATAATTGCATACTCCGGATCAAGGCTTTTATATTTTCGGTCTTCATGCTTCTATTAGGCGTCAGTGCAATGATTTCTCTTGCAGGCGCTGCGGTGGGGCCTGAGAGTTTTTTGATCCCTTTATGTTGTTCAGGTTTTAGTTTAAAGTGTCCAGGAATGAGGGTGTAGCCACCTTGTTGTTCAACCATTTCTAACAAAAGCGGGAGGTTTCCGCCTTCGTAATCCCAATCTACTTTAGTGTCTTGGGCATTGAGTTGGCAAAAATGTAGCATTTGTGTTCGCAAACAATTTCCTTGATTGAGTAGCCAAGGATGCATTTTTTGAATCTCTTCAAAGCTAATTGTAGCCGCTTGGTGTTGTGGGCAATAGATTAATATTTCTTCAAGATAAAGTGGAATGGTCTGAATGCGTGGGTCGTGAAATGGACCGGCAATGACCGCAAGATCGAGCTCTTTTTTTTCCAGGGCTTCAATGGTCTCGGTGGTTTTAAGTTCTTTGATTTTCAAACGAACATTCGTGAAATCCCGTACCCAAGCCGTAAATAAATCAGGTAAAAGGTAGGTGGCAATGGTCGGAATGATGCCGATTCTAATTTCCTCCTTGACATTGCCTTTGAGTTGTTCTGAAAGGTGTTTGATTTTTTCGGTTTCTGCAAGGATTTCTCTGATGATCGGCAAGAGACTTTTACCGGCTGGTGTTAATTGTAGGGGTTGTGCGTCGCGGTCAAAAATGGCATAACCTAAAGTGTCCTCAGCTTTTTTGATTTGCATCGAAAGTGTCGGTTGCGTGACAAAACAGCGTTCGCTCGCTCGCTGAAACTGTAGTTCTTCACTAAGAATCACTATGTAATTCATTTGCTGTAGAGAGATCATCGGACTAAAATTAGAATTGTATAAATAAAATCTATACAAATATAAAACAAATCGAAAATCATAATTAGTTCTTTACGCCTAACTTTGCAACGTAAAAGTTATTGTTGATTTAATCCTTGGAATGTATCGTTGCTCAACTAAATCGACCTAACTTTGTTAGTAGAGTAATAACCAAATAAATAATAAAAAACATGTCAACATTAGTAGGAAAAAAATTTCCAGACATTAGCGTAAAAGCCATCGACGAAATGGGCGATACTTTCAGTATCAACGTATTGAAACAAGCAACAGACAACAATAAAAAAGTGGTCTTATTTTGGTACCCAAAAGACTTTACTTTTGTTTGTCCAACAGAAATCCATGCATTCCAAGAGGCTGCAGCTGAATTTGAAAAAAGAAACACCATTGTTATTGGTGCCTCATGTGATACAGCAGAAGTTCACTTTGCCTGGTTAAATACAGCAAAAGACAACGGCGGTATTGAAGGCGTACGTTTCCCTTTAATCGCAGATTCTACAAGACTTCTAGCTCAAGAATTAGGAATTCTAGATTACGATATGTTTGACGAAGACAACATGGCCGGAGACAACGTTCCTTACCGTGCTACTTATCTTCTTGACGAAACCGGAATGGTTTTTCATGAGTCAGTAAACCACTTCCCTGTAGGAAGAAATGTTCATGAATACATCCGCTTGATCGATGCTTTTGCACACGTTCAAAAACACGGCGAAGTTTGCCCGGCAAACTGGGAAGAAGGAAAAGACGCGATGAACGCAACACGCAATGGTGTAGCAGATTATTTAAGCAAACACTAAGAACATGTTTAGCGAATTGAACTCAGATACCCTTGATCAATTTTTAGGGTCACATTCAAAAGTGATGGTCCAGTACGGTGCTGGTTGGTGTGGAAATTGTAAAATTACCAAGCCAAAATTCAAGCGTCTGGCCGAAACGCACACAGACATCGAGTTTGTCTATGTAGATGCTGAGTTATATCCCAATTCTCGCAAATTTGCTAACGTGAGTAACCTGCCTACCTTCGCATCTTTTGAAGGTGGCCAGTTGAAAGCCGAGGCGCAAGGAAATAAAATAGAAACGATTCAAGAAGTACTCGATGCGCTTGCCAGTCATTAAACATATCGTTGAGTTCATCGAACAAAACGACGAAGATTACATCAATGAAACCATGGAAACGCTCGAAAATCTCATCGAGGCACCCGGTATCAAAGATGAAGAACTTGACGTCATTGGTGAGTTACTCTCCAATTTTTCAGGAGCCATAGAGGTTCATCGTGAAATTCAGAATGGAATTCCGAAGAAGGATGCCCTCAACGGATTCATGAAAAGAGTCACCGGATCTATTAACTAACAAAAACCACCTTCGGGTGGTTTTTTTATGCCTATCTTTGCGGCATGTCTGACTTACTTAGTAAACTAGAAGCCATTCATTTTCGCTTCATCGAAGTGGGTAAAATGATAACCGATCCCGATATCATTTCGGATATGAGTCGGTATGTCAAACTCAATAAAGAATACCGAGATCTCGAGATTCTTGACCAAGCCTACAACAAATTCAGTCTCGTTCTTGGAAACCTCAAAAGTGCCAAGGCTCTTTTAGAAGAAGAACAAGACCCAGAAATGCGGGAAATGGCTAAACTCGAAATCGACGAGCTCGAACAACAACGCCCAATCCTCGAGGAAGAAATCAAATTACTGCTTATCCCTAAAGACCCAGAAGATGACAAAAATGCCATCTTGGAATTACGTGCGGGCACGGGAGGCGATGAAGCTTGTATTTTTGTCGAAGATATCTTTCGAATGTACACCATGTATTTCAAAGCAATGGGTTGGAACTACGAAGTACTCAACTCTTCTGAGGGTTCTGTGAAGGGCTACAAAGAAATTTCGATGGAAATCACGGGTGCCGGTATTTACGGTTCTTTGAAATTTGAATCTGGAGTGCACCGTGTTCAGCGCGTACCAGAAACAGAATCTCAAGGGAGGGTACATACCTCTGCCATTACAGTAGCCGTCTTGCCCGAAGCCGAAGAAGTCGATTTCGAACTCGACATGAACGATGTTCGAAAAGATACATTCCGTGCATCCGGAGCGGGAGGGCAGCACATTAACAAAACAGAATCTGCAATTCGACTCACCCACATCCCAACCGGAGTTGTTGTGGAGTGTCAAGATGGTCGTTCTCAGCATAAAAACTTAGAAAAAGCCATTTCTGTATTGCGTTCAAGGCTCTATCAACTAGAACTTGATCGCGTACAAAGCGAAAGAGCTGCACAAAGAAAAACACTTGTTTCAACCGGTGACCGCTCTGCTAAAATCAGAACTTATAATTATCCGCAAGGCCGTATCACCGACCATCGCATCAACAAAACCATGTATAATCTTGGGGTGTTCATGAATGGTGATATTCAAGAAATGCTAGATGCACTGAAGATGGCAGAAAATGCGGAAAAACTCAAAGGTGAAACCGCATGACAAAAGCTGAATTACTCGCACAAATCAAACAAAAAGAATCTTTTTTGTGTGTTGGCCTAGATCCTGATTTGAATAAAATCCCGCCGCATCTTTTGGCTACAGAAGAGCCCTTATTTGAATTTTGCAAAGCCATCATCGATGCTACGCATCCATATGCCGTAGCTTTCAAACCAAATAC
>JBEDCS010000190.1:0-8914 GCA_041176605.1 Bacteroidota bacterium | reverse complement strand
TACTTGGTCTGTAGACGTACAGCCCGTTGCCGCATTGGTCACGGTAAGCGTATAGTTTGTAGTGCTGCTTGGGTTGGCTATCGGATTAGCAACTCCACTCGCACTTAGGCCTGTAACGGGTATCCAGCTATATGTTTGGCCTGTCTGTGGCAGGGCGCCTATTTGAACACCTGTGCTATTTTGAGTACAAGTCTTTTCGCCGTCTAAACCTGCATCCGCTGTGGGCGTTTGCTGATTGACTGTTACCACAACCGCATCTGTTGCTACACAACCCGATTGGGTTTGGGTAGCCGTTAAAGTATAAGTCGTTGTAGCGGTTGGGTTCGCCGTCGGATTTGAGGCAGTCCCAGAACTAAGGCCAGTAGTCGGCGACCAACTGTAAGTAACACCTGGTTGGGCAGTCATACCTATAAAAGCTCCGTTGGCATTGCTCACACAAGTCTTGGTGAAATCTGAACCAGCGTTAGCTGTAGGATTAGAAAGAACCGTAATCAATTGACTAGTAGTAGACGACTGACCATTGGCTGTAACTATACAAGAATACGTTGTGTTTAATGTTGGGCTCACAAAAATGGAGCTTGTTGTAGCTCCGTTAGACCACAAAAAAGTTGAACTGGGTTGATTGGTGTTTGCAGTCAAAGTCAAGGAATTGCCTTGACAAACTTGCGTACTACTTGCAGTAATACTCACAACCGGTGCTTGAGCCCAAAAATAAGTTCCTAAAAAGAAGAAAATAGAGGCCAGGTAGTATTGTTTCATTTCGATAAAATTCATCGAAATTTACTGAAAACAACCCACTAAAAAAAATCAAGTGCGGCGCTCGGGCGTTGCGGGCCTTTCGATCTTGTTTTTCACGAGTAAAAACCTCGCAGAAATAAAAAAGGTATTGCTATTAAAAGTGTTATTATTTATGGCATAAAAAGGCGCCAGTAAATACATCCCAGTTTGCACATGAAGTTGCCAAACTTTGATGCCTATCGTTGGGCAAATTCCAAAACGCAACTGATTCAAGTCGGTACGCACTGCGGCGCTGAGCCCGTATGTGAAATCAAAATTTCCTGTACGGCGCCAAAGTCCAAAATCATATCCGAGGACAGGATTGAGTCTGGAAAAATCATAGGTTAGGTTAATTCCATGATGCAAGGCAATGGTATTGTGATTTAAAAACCCATTCTTCTTTTTGCGTTGCAATTCCCAGCCATATTCCAAGACATAAAACCGCCCACTTTGCAAGCCAAAATAGGCACCGCTTTTTATGGTTTTTTCTTTGCGATCGAGGTCAAGAAAGTCTCTAGAAGAAAGGTCCAATTTAGTGGACATACTTTGAGAGAAAGCCAAATCAAGGCATAAAATAAACAAGCATGAGAGCAAATATTTCATAGCAATTATTTCGAATCTGATTCAGGTAATGATGGAACTTGTTGGAGATATGATTCAAATAAATAAGCATCCGATACCCTTGGTAGCCCTAATTTTAAAAACTGTGTGTAAAATGGTATTGCGACAGATTGCGCTCTTTTTGGAGGGGAAATCAAGGTTTGTTTTTTATCTAGTGACAGCACAAAAACTAATAGTGTGCCAATTAAAAATATCCATTGTAAGATACCGAGTAGTGCACCCGCCAGATTATTGAGTATTGATAGCTTTACCACTTTGAGGGCGGTTTCAAGTAATTTTCCTCCAAAATATACACCAGCTCCGATTCCTAAAAATAAGATGACAAAACAGACCGGAACAAGTGTTGTTTTTTCCCAATGAAGTGTCTTTATCCCAAAATCGACAAGCACATCATTGAGTTGAAATGCAGCGTAGAGGCCAACAACTATTGCCAACAACATAAATAAGGACATAATGAGGCCGCGCTTGTATCCTTTATAGGCCCCATAAGCTAAGGGTGCAAATAAAAAGAGGTCCAATAAATTCATGTCGGAAAATTACTAGAAAGTTTGTAATCTTGTGCCATGCTGAGTCCTTTCAACGATGAATATTTTATGAAACAGGCCTATTTGGAGGCTCAAAAGGCTTTTGACGCCGATGAAGTTCCGGTAGGTGCTGTTATTGTTTGTAAAAATCAAATTATTGCCCGAGGCCACAATTTAACGGAACAACTCACCGATGTTACAGCCCATGCTGAAATTCAAGCCATCACTGCGGCTGCGCAATATTTAGGCGCTAAATACCTCAAAGAATGCACCCTTTATGTGACACTTGAGCCTTGTTGTATGTGCGCTGGAGCCTTGTATTGGTCGCAAATTGATAAAATTGTTTTCGCGGCGCGTGATGCTAAAAGAGGTGCGAGTGCTACCGGGGCTCAATTGTATCACCCTGGTACACTTGTAGAGAACGGTATTATGGAAGCAGAATGCAGTCAGTTGCTCAAAGACTTCTTTGCAAAGAAGCGTTAATTGTAAAGCGTCTCGTGCAAAATCTCTAGGGTTTTGTCAAGATGAAATCCTGGAATATGTAAGCCCGCGTATTTGACCAATATTTGCAAGCCCGCCTTAATTTGTTCATTAGAAAATAACACAGTTGGTGTGGGCCAAAATTGCTCTTTTAAAAACCTCACAAGCTGAGGGTCATCTATGCAATCAATTGATTCTAATGGCGCTGAATCAAAAACTCCTTTTCTAAGATCAAAACACTTTGGATCCTCACTTTCCAATAATGGCGCATAGCCCATGGTCATTAAATATTGGGCTAAAAAGGAGGTAGGGAAATATTTATCGTTCTGGTTGGTCTCGAGTAGGATTACTTGGGCTCTTAAAAAATCAAAAAGCGTGGGGTCTGGGCCTTGATGCCTGAGGGTTTGCTTGAGAATGTCAGCCAAGAAAAAAACCAAGAGAACTTTTTGGGGCTGGGCATAAATTTGAAATGCCGACCACGCAAAATCGAGTTGATTGATGATGCCGAGATCTGATTCTGGTCTCTTAAAATAACTGAGCTCGTATAAGCCTAATTGATTCAAGGCCTTGCGCTTTTTAAGACCACCTTTAAAAATAAATGTTTGATAGCCCTTTTCTTGCGTATAAAAATGCAAAATACTGCTACTCTCAGAGTAAGCTTGTTTGTCAATAAGTAAGCCTAGCTCTTTTGCTTTCAAGTGGATATTTGGTTAGGCAAAAACCTTAATTTTTGCATCGACTTCTGTCAGTTCAGACCAAGTACCCATGTAGGTAACTGCGCGTACTTTGCGGTTGTCAATCCAAACGTATTCTTGTCCGTCTTTGATGCGTGGTTTGTCCATGACTAAGCCATGATACAAAAAGCCATTTTCTTTGAGCCATTTTTCAGTGACTTCGCGGTCCTTGGCCTCACGGGCAGTAAAGAAAGTAATGATGTTGCCTTCTTGATACCACTTGTTGATCACTTCCCTAGAATTTGGGAAAACATTAGCACTTGGGTATAGTTCGCTTTCTTCGTTTTTGATGTCGTCACAGATTGTGCCGTCAATATCAATTAAGAAGATTTTGGTTGGGTTCTCTTCTTCTAAATGTAATTTGGCAACCACCGCGTGTTTGACGGTTGTTTGGTCACTTACTTTACAATTAGGCTCTAATTCAAAAACAACCTCAGAACCTTCACTTACTGAATAGCGCCCACTGACGATTTTTTTGATCGAAATATCGTTGATTTTATAAGCCCC
Source organism: Bacteroidota bacterium (assembly GCA_041176605.1). Taxonomy (GTDB): domain Bacteria; phylum Bacteroidota; class Bacteroidia; order Flavobacteriales_D; family Crocinitomicaceae; genus UBA952. The sequence continues at coordinate 5,271 of JBEDCS010000190.1, read as the reverse complement.
GTGCTCATTTTCAATAAACCAACCTTCCTCACTGTTAGGAAGTTGTGGATCCACCAATTGGTAACTTAAGATTCCTTTCATCGCGCTTTAAATTAAAACGCAAAGTTAAAAGGAATTTGGGTTCGGAACCTTATCTTTTTGCGGCTTTAAAGTCAATTTTATAATAGAAAATTGGGAAGAAGCCAAGTTGGGTTTTCTCAGAGTAAGGCAAGAAAGTGCCGTTTTGCTGATCGATGAAATCTTGGTTGGTCAGAGCTGGTCGGTAAGCTAAAGTGAGTAGGTTTTTAGTCCCTAAAATATTCACCAAATCGAGTCCGAATTCATGCGTTACTCGATCTGCATTTTTGCGCCAAGAGATCTTGAGGTCGGCGCGGAAATAATCGCGGAACTGAAGCTCATTGAACATAGAATCTTGGAAGATGATTTCCTTCATGCTATTTGTTGTGGCAATATCAACCAAACCATAGCGCTTTCCGCCAGCCGCAGTTACTTTTCCACCAATTCCTATAACACTGCGCTCACCCACTTTGAATTCTTTTCCTCCTAAGAAATTCACGACATAATTGCCATTGTAAGAGGTATTGCGCAAAATGCCGTCGCTGCCGCGATATTTTGAATCGTAGACCGTTCCTGAGAATAAGAAAAAGAAGCTTTTGTCAAAATATTTTTGAACCGTCAATTCTAGACCATAGTTGTAGCCATCTCCGGTATTTTCTAGTTCGTCAATAAATAAGCGCGAAAACCCGCTGCCCACATTGATCATAGAAAACGAGGATGGTGCAACCGTAACAGGAATGTTATATAAATATTGATAATAAGCCTCTGTTTTGATATTAAAGCCTTTATTGAATGACTTCTCGTAACCGATTCCTGAATGTGCACTTCTCGAAAAATCCATGTTGATATTACTATTTGGATTTGAAACACCTGGTAAAACCTTGTAAGCATAGGTATAGTAAGGCTGAATCATGCTGTGCATACCACCACCTGCAAAAATAGCCTGACCATTGTCCATGCGGTATTTCCAACCCACACGCGGTTCGAATGGGCTAATACTGTTTGTAAGTGTAAAGTACTGCGCATGGATACCAGCGGTTACGTCCATGTTGTCAGAAACACGCCATTTCCACTGCACAAATGGCTGAATAATTGCAGCCGAGCCTTGGTAATCCCAGCGCAACTCATAATTATCAGGAACATCTAAATTATATAAACAAGAGTCTAGGAAATTCATAGAAATTAAGTCAAAACTTAGCCCCACTTTTAACAAATGTTGCTTGTTAAGCTTATGATTTACCGCTGTATAACCACTTAATTTTTGCACTTTAAATTTGTAGGCCATCATTGGATAAATAGAATCAAAAACGATTTCGTTGGTTAACGTATCGATGCGTCTATTTCTCAAATAATCATGATTGGTTCTTTGTGTTTCTTGACTGAAGGCCAATGTAGAGGAAATAAATGTTTTTTCGTTGATGCTCTTTTTGTAATTCAAACCAGTGGTTACCATGCTTGTTCCAAAATATTGGTCGCGGTCACCTTCGCCATAAAGATCTTCTGTATATTCTTTAAAATCAGAGATTTTAATTGCAATATCTGAGCTTCCGCCCATTCCAAACAAGGCCAATTGACCTCCGTTTTTCAAAACCCAATTGAATTTAAATGCGCCGTCATAATATTTAGGAATAGCGTCTGTTCCTAAATTGATGTTTAATTTTTGGAAAATCGTAAGTGTGGAATATCTTCCCATCACTAAATAACTCGATTTGCTGTTTTTATTCAACGGGCCTTCAGCAAGAAATTCTGTTCCGAGTAATCCAAACTGGCCAGTAAATTCATGTTGATTGTTGTTACCATTGCGCAATTTCAAATCAAAAACACCCGAAAGGCTATTGCCATATTCAGCTGGAAAAGCACTCATGAAAAAATCAGAATTACCTAAAATCTTGTTATTCAATAGCGATACAGGCCCGCCTGATGTTCCGGAAATTGCAAAGTGATTCGGGTTTGGAATATCAATTCCTTCTACGCGATAAATAACACCAAGCGGTGAGTTACCGCGAACAACGATGTCATTTCTGGAGTCGTCTGCACCATTGACCCCCGCAAAGTTTGAAGCCATACGCGCTGGGTCCATGCGAGAACCTGGGTAGCGGTTGGTTTCTTCGACACTAAATTGTTGGGCCGACAATACTGCCATTTCGTTAAGTACCTCTCCTTGTTTTCTTCCGACAACACGTACATCTTTTTGTTGAGAAACTTTTTCTTGTAAAGGAATCTGAAGTACCAATTCTCTTCCCGAAGTTACTTCGATCGTTAATGTTCTTGAATCGTAGAACCCAGCACTTGCTACTAATTGATGCTTTCCAACAGGAACCTTGGCGATGTTAAATGTGCCATCAACGGTAGAGGCCGCCATGTATTTTTGACCATCTACTTCGATGAGTAATTTTGCACCACTTAGCGGATAATTGGTTTCGCTGTCAAAGACTGAGCCACGCACTGTTTGGGTAGGTAATTGGGCAAAAATCAGTCCATTGAACACTAAAAAAGTGAGTAGTAGTTGTAGTTTCATAGGTAGTAATTTGAAACGAATATAGGATTATTTTTTTTTCGAACGACCAAATGATGTTTTGCACGGTTTTTGTCAATGTGGACAATATCCTTAACTTTAGAAAAAAAATACATGAAAGCAATCGCCCTATTTACACTTTTAATTGTTGGTCAAGTAAGCTTCGCTCAGAAAGCTACCATGACTTGGTATACCGATATCAATCAAGCTACGGAAATCTCTAAAAAAGAAAACAAACCCATGATGCTGTTCTTTACAGGTTCTGACTGGTGTGGCTGGTGTCATCGTTTACAAAACGAAGTATTCAAAACACCAGAATTTGAAAAATGGGCTAGAGAAAATGTCATTTTAGTCGAACTCGATTTTCCGCGCTCTAAACCACAAACTGAGGCAATCAAAACCCAAAACCGCAATTTACAACAGCAATTTGGTGTGCGTGGTTACCCTACTTGTTGGTTTGTAAAGCCAGAAAAAATGAGTGATGGCAAAATGAATTTAGCGCCAATCGGCTCTAAAGGATACGAAGCTGGAGGTCCAAACAACTGGATCGGCGGTGCTAACCAAATGATCCACCCAAACTAAAAAAGAGCTAATCGAATTTCAGATCTGAAAATTCGTCGTAATTAAAACCCCTGGATGCCAAGAAGCGAAACAGCTTTTGCTTGCGCATCCAGGGGTCTTTTTCTTTATGGAGTTCTTGCCATTTGCGCGCCGCAATATCGTGAAGAATACCAAGGTAGTTTTCCTCGTTATACATATTTTGTATGGCTTCGTTAATGAGTTCGCGCTCAATGCGCTTTAATTGCAGGCCTTGCTTGATTTTATTTACTCCCCAATGCTTGATGCGTAACTTGCCTACAGCATAAGCTTTTGCGAAACGTTCGTCATCTAAAAACTTATTTTCGATAAGTGAATTGATGATCTGTATGACTTCGCCCTCTTGTGCTCCTAAGCGCTTGAGTTTTTCTAAAACTTCATGGCTACTGCGCTCCTGATAAGCACAAAATGCTTCAGATTTCTGAAGCATTTGTGCAAGGTCGTAAGCGCGAGGCGCTGTCATTACAAGGGGATTTCGTTGTTGGCTTTGTCAACAAAAGAGTACTGAAGCAAGTGGTGGGCAGTTACGCCACGCACTGGGATCCAGGTTTTGTATTTGAAGAACCAACGGAGCTGTCTGCTCATGATTCCTTTCTTAAAGAAAGCCTCTAAATATGGGTGCACTAACAGTGTTAGGCCTTTTTCATGGCGATCATTGAGCAAATAATCAAGGTTGTTTTCTATTTCCTCTGCAAACAAGATGCTGGCCTGAACCTCTCCGCTACCATTACAAGTAGGGCAAGTTTCTGCAGTTTGGATGTCTGTTTCAGGTCTGACGCGTTGACGTGTGATTTCAATGATACCAAATTTAGAAGGCGGAATCATGTTGTGCTTGGCACGGTCTGATTTCATGAATTCCTTCATTTTGTCATAGAGAATCTTGTTGTTCTCGCGGTCATGCATGTCGATGAAGTCCACGCAAATGATGCCGCCCATGTCACGCAATTGAAGTACACGAGCTACTTCTTCTGCAGCTTCAATGTTGGTTGCTAGTGCGTTAGATTCTTGGCCATCAGAGCCTTTACGGTTCCCGCTATTGACGTCAATGACGTGCATGGCTTCAGTGTGCTCAATAATGAGGTAACCTCCACTTGCTAACGGCACCTTTTTACCAAAAAGTGTTTTGATTTGCTTGTTGATGCCGAAGCGCTCAAAAATAGCAACTCTGTTGTCGTAGTTACGGACAATTTTTTCACGCCCTGGAGCTATTTCAGCAATGTAATCCTTCATTTGGATGGCCATTGTTTCGTCGTTGACGTGAATATTGGTAAAATTACCATTCAACAAATCTCGCAGAATGGAATTGGTGGTGTTGAGTTCTCCGAGCACGCGTCTTGGGGGTTGTGCCCCTTTGAGGTTGGCGTGGAGGGTGCGCCATTTTTCGAGCAAATTCGAAAGGTCAGTTTCGAGATCTGCGGTTGATTTTTTTTCGGCAACCGTACGAATAATGACACCAAAGTTTTTAGGTTTGATGCGGTCCATGAGTTCTTTCAATCGCTCCTTTTCAGCAGGATCTTTGATTTTTTGACTCACAGAAATTTTATCTGAGAAAGGTACGAGTACGAGGTAACGTCCAGCAAGGGTTACTTCAGAGCTTAAGCGAGGTCCTTTTTGAGAAATCGGCTCTTTGGCAACCTGAACAAGGATGGCCTGAGAAGAAGAAAGAATGTTCGATACTTTTCCTTCTTTTGGGATTTCTTTTTCTAGCTTAAAGTATTGAAGGTCAGCTACATTTTGTTTTCCGGCAACACTATCTTTCACGTATTTTGAGAAAGAAACATATTGTGGGCCTAGATCATGGTAGTGCAAGAAAGCATCTTTATCATAACCTACGTCAACAAAAGCGGCATTGAGTCCATTTGCTACGCGTCGTACCCGTCCTAAATAGATGTCGCCTACAGAGAAGTCTGTGTTGCCGCGATCTTCGTGCAACTCAATTAACTTCCCGTCGCGCAGCAATGCTATCCAGACGCCGTTTGAGCGTGCGTCTACAACGAGTTCTAAATTCACTTGAAATTATTTACAGGATGAAACAATGAAAGCTCAAAGAAAAATCAATGAGCTCTCTATGCGTTTACATATGAAAGAAGAAATTATTTTTT
>JBEDCS010000189.1:0-4247 GCA_041176605.1 Bacteroidota bacterium | reverse complement strand
CCAGGATCAAACTCTCCGTTGTATAATAACTTCGAATTTTAAGAGCTCGAGTATGTTTGTTTTTATTCTTAAAAACGCTGTTTCCTTATTTCTCAATACTTCAAAGAACTTATTCTTTAGCCAGTAAATCAAAGCTTCCGCTCTACTTACCCTGTCTGAACTTACCGCTTTTCGAATAGACCGTTGTCTCAATTGCGGGGTGCAAAGATATGTACTCTTTTTGGTTTCGCAACAATTTTTTGAAAGAAATTTTATTTTTTTTTCAATCAAAAATATAACTGCTTGATTTTAAAGCAACTTACAATTAAAGATTTTTTAACTTTTCTGCAAGTTCTATGATGGTGCTATCTGTTAGGGGCGCTGTCGGGGAAAATTGAATAGCATCCGGCGATAGTGTTAGAAGCATTTTTAGATCTTCATTGATGTATAAACTGCAGTTCTTTTCAGAAGAATTAAATGCGAGTAGCCATTGTTGTTTGTTGGTGTAGCCACCACCCCATGTTGCAACAACAATTTGAAGTGCCACTTTGAATTTATCATCGAAGGAACTTTCTCCGGTGAAATTTAATTCTGTTAATGCTATTCCTAGTTGGTCGGTCAGGACTGCTTGATCTGATTTTGACCATGACTTAAAAGAAGGAAGCAAGGATTCTATAATAAAACGCTCATTGGTATTGATGATATAGCGCTCTTTTCTGTTGTTGATTTGCCTTGCCACAGCAAACCATTGTTTAAGTGCAATGAGCAAACCTATTAATATGACTATTCCGGATAGTTTAGCCATTAAAAACATTTGTTGCCATATTAATACCGGTATTAGCAGTAATAATATGGCAAAAAATGGCAACCAGAAATTAAAGTGAAATTTATTCAGCGATCCATTTGTCATTTCGCATTTCGCCTTTAATGGTAACATCTTTGGTTCTGGAGTAATCTTCAGCGGCCATAAGCATTTGTTCGCGTGTGTCGCGTCTGATCAGGATAGCTGAGGATCCTTGTGACTTTACTTCTATGTAGAATCCGTTTCTTAAACGAGCGGGTTTTGTTGGTGGTCTTCCCATGTTTGATTTGGTTAAAGTTTGATAAGAATTGACAATATAACTATTAAATTGGACAATTGTTGTGTTTTTGTCAAAAATCATGCCTAATTCAATTCAAGGCAAAGCACTAACTTTGCCGCATGATTCAATTAGACCGACTCGGATACTTTTTGCCACAAGGCCATTTATTTGCAAATGTCAACTTACAAATTAACAAAGGAGATAAAGTTGGCTTAGTCGGCAAGAATGGAGCTGGCAAATCTACCTTACTTAGAATTCTATCAGGTAAAATACCAGCTACGGATGGCCAAATACACCATCCAAAGAATTTAAAATTTGGCTTTCTCACGCAGGATATCCATATTGACGTTCAAAAAAGTGTTTACGACTTTCTTTTTTATTCTAACGAATTACTCAACGGTATCAGACACAGGCTCGACGAAATCAATGAACAATTGACAACGCGGACCGATTACGAAACAGAGAGTTACTTGGCCCTACTCGACGAATTAACCGAATTGAATCATAGTTTCAATGTGCACGACGGTTATCAATGGGAAGAAAAAATCAAAGCGACACTTGAGGGGCTTGGATTCAGTGAACAAGACCAACAAAAAAATATTGCGCAATGCTCAGGAGGTTGGAAAATGCGTGCCGAATTAGCTCGAATTCTTGTCAATCAACCTGACATCTTACTACTTGATGAACCTACCAACCACCTCGACATCTTATCGATCAGCTGGCTCGAAACCTACTTGCAACGCTTTGATGGCGCTGTCATATTGATTTCACACGACCGTTTGTTTCTAGATAATGTCAGCACCAGAACCCTAGAAATTTCAAGACAACAAATTTTTGACTTCCCCTACCCGTATACAAAGTATAAAGAATTAAGAGCGGAAGAACTCGAAAGATTAGAACAAGCCAAAAAGCAACAAGACAAAGACATCAAACATGCAGAGGAACTCATCGAAAAGTTTCGGGCCAAGAAAAATAAAGCGGCCTTTGCACAATCCTTAATAAAGAAATTAGAGAAGACCGACCGCATAGAGGTTGAAAAAGATCAAGTAGCACGGCTCAAGTTGCGCTTCCCTCTTGCTGTTCAGCCAGGCAAATGGGTGCTAGAACTTTCTCAAGTTGGCAAGAGTTACGATGAGCGCCAACTTTTCAAAAATGTATCGATTACAATTGGTCGAGGTGAGAAAATTGCGCTACTTGGGCCAAACGGCGTGGGTAAATCAACGCTATTAAAAGCCATCATGGGGACTATTGAACATGAAGGAACGGTTGCACTCGGTCATAATGTCAGCATTTCTTATTTTGCGCAAGACCAAGCTGAAAAACTCGATCCCAAACTAAGTATTTTTGAAACCGTGGATCTGATCGCCAAAGGAGATCTTCGCAAAGATTTACGAAGTATTTTGGGGGCATTTTTGTTTTCTGGAGAAGATGTAGATAAAAAAGTATCGGTGCTATCTGGTGGAGAAAGAACAAGACTCGCACTGTGTTGCTTATTATTGAGCCCTTCAAATTTTCTAATTCTCGATGAGCCAACCAATCACCTAGACTTACAGAGCAAGGAGGTTTTAAAAGAAGCCTTACTTCATTACGAAGGGACATTCATTATTGTGTCGCATGACAGAGAATTTGTCGATGGCCTTAGCAATCGCATTTGGGACATCGAAAAAGAAAATATCCTGATCCACCACTTCAACTTGCAAGAATACCTGGATTACAAACTTCAAAAAAGCCCTAGTGCTGGTAGCGAAAAAATCAAAGAAAACCAGCCACAAGAAACTAAAAAACAAGTTATTTCTGAAACTACTACTGTAGCAGTTGCTAAACCCAAACTTGACAAAGCAAAACAAAAACTCGAACGCGAAATCTCCAATCTCGAACAACAAATTGAGCAACAAGAACGTTTAATTACCGATATTGAAAATGAACTCGGTGAGCTTGATTATGAAAATAAACAGCAATATAACCTAGTTTTAAATCGCTACGAAACAGAGAAAACGAATCTCGAAGCGCTTTATCATAAGTGGGAACTCAAACAAAATGAGCTCACTGAAGTCTAAAACTGCTAATTTTACGCTGTGAAAACATTGTTTTTTTTACTTTTTGGTTTACTACTTGTATCTTCTAATTGCAAGCAGCAAAACCAACATCCGGTACCTTTTGTACCCGTAGACGTCACTATTGATATTCAATTGCCGAGCTACAGCGATCTTCAGGGCGTTGGCGGCTGGACCTACATCAACGGCGGATCGCGAGGGATCATTGTTTATCGCCGTGGCATCGAAGACTTCGTTGCGTTTGACAGGCATTCACCAGCCGATATCAACGGCACTTGCTCTTTACCTCTTTTTCCGGATGCTCAGAATTTTCTTCAATTAAAAGATACTTGCAACAACGCCGTTTTCTCTTTGTACGATGGTTCGCCCGTGAGCAATAGCATTTATGGCTTGAGGCAGTACGCGACTCAATTTAACGGAAATAATTTATTAAGAATATACAACTAACATGGCAGATATTAAAGTCACAATCATAGACCGCGAAGGACAAGAACATTTATTAGAAGGCCCAACTGATATGAACATGAATATCATGGAACTTTGTAAAGCTTATGAACTCCCAGTGAAAGGCGAATGTGGTGGAATGGCTATGTGCGCAACATGTCAATGTTATTTAGAATCTGACACCGAGCTCCCGGAGCAAAGCGATGCAGAACTTGACATGCTAGACCAAGCGTTTTTTGTGAAGTCAAATAGCCGTTTGGGCTGCCAGATTCACCTCGATGAAAGTATCGATGGTATTGTTTTAAGACTTGCCCCAGAGCAAGACTAATTGCGCCAAGTCATCAATTGAGTCTTGCCGCAAAGACTTTTCTAAATTTTTCAACTTTCGGGCGCACCACTGCCTGACAATAAGGATTGCCCGGATTGTTTTCAAAATAGTTGTGGTGGTAGTCTTCTGCCTCAAAATAATTATTGATAGCCACAATCTGAGTCACGATGGGTTTGTCCCAGACCTTTTCTGCTTCTAATTTTTGTAGGTATTTGAGTGCGAGTGCCTTTTGCGCTTCATTGTGATAAAAGATCACTGAGCGGTATTGTGTACCGATGTCGTTTCCTTGTTTGTTGAGTTGGGTGGGGTCATGTACAAACCAAAAAACTTCCAAAAGTTCCTCATAAGAGATCACCTGAG
>JBEDCS010000188.1:0-8499 GCA_041176605.1 Bacteroidota bacterium | reverse complement strand
GGATAGCTAATTCTTTACCAATTTCGATTTCACGCTCGATTGTGCGCTCATCTACACCGTCTTTGTTGATAGCGATAGGTGCCATGGCAGCAACTTGCATTGCTACTTGACGTCCTGCTTCTGCTACTGCTTCACCGGCAATTGTTAAACCTACTAATGTAGCTAATTGGTTACCTGGGTGGTTGTAAGCAACAACGTTAGCTGAACGAACAACAGCAAATGAAGATAAATCAAGTTTTTCACCGATTACTCCGATTTGCTCAGTGATTTTTTCGTCAACTGACAAACGACTGTCATAAGGAAGCGCTTTAAGAGCCTCAACACTTTCAGGCAAGTTTGTTAATGCGATATCAACTAAAGACTGTACAAATGATACAAAACCATCGTTTTTAGCAACGAAGTCAGTTTCACAGTTTAGTGTAAGGATAACACCAGCATTACCTTCGGCGTTTGCTTGTGCCATGATGAGACCTTCTTTTGCGTCATTACCACCGCGTTTTGCAGCAATTTTTTGACCTTTTTTACGAAGAATGTCGATGGCTGCTTCGAAATCGCCGTTGGCCTCAACCAAAGCATTTTTACAATCCATCATACCTGCACCAGTTTGTAGGCGCAATTTGTTTACATCTGCAGCTGTAATAGCCATTTTATAAGAGTTTAAATTGTGAATTATTCTGCGCTTTCTGCCGTTGCCTCAGCTGTTGCTGCTTCTGCAGGTGCTTCGTCTTTGTCAGTAGCTTTTAAGTTCTTACGCTCTTCTAAACCTTCTTTGATTGCGCCACAAATAGCGTCGATGATGAGGGTAATAGATTTTGTTGCGTCGTCATTTGCAGGAATAGGGAAATCAACCAATTTCGGGTTTGAATTGGTATCAACCATAGCAAATGTCGGAACATTTAAACGACGAGCTTCAGCCAATGCGATGTGCTCTTTCAAGATATCGATAATGAAAATAGCAGCTGGTTGACGCGTCATGTCTGCGATAGAACCAAAAGTTTTTTCGAGTTTCTCGCGTTGACGGCTTTTGAATAGTTTCTCGCGTTTGTTGAGTGTATCCCATGTACCATCAGACTTCATTTTGTCGATGAGGGTCATTTTGCGGATAGACTTACGAGTAGTTTGGAAGTTGGTAAGCATACCGCCAGACCAACGCTCTGTAACGAAAGGCATGTTGACTGCAGCTACGCGCTCAGCAACGATTTCTTTTGCCTGCTTTTTTGTGGCAACGAAAAGCACTTTTTTACCTGACTTCGCGATTTGCTTCATTGCAGCACATGCGTGATCAAGGTGGACTAGTGTTTTGTTTAAGTCGATGATATGGATTCCTTTCTTCTCTTCGAAGATGTAAGGGGCCATTGCAGGATTCCATTTACGCTTTAAGTGACCAAAATGTACACCTGCGTCAAGGAGATTTTCAAAAGTTAATTTAGACATATTGTGTTTTTGTTTACGTTCCTAAAAATTAAAAGCAACACTGAAGGGGCCAAAAGGCAGGTACTGCAGTGCTTGGATGCTAAACGAGCTCTGTAACGGATTAACGTTTCGAGAACTGGAATTTCTTTCTTGCTTTTGGTTGACCTGGTTTCTTACGTTCAACCATACGTGGGTCACGCGTCATGAGACCTTCTACTTTCAACATTGGTTTGTAGTCAGCAGAAACTTCAACAAGCGCTCTTGAGATACCTAGACGAATTGCTTCAGCTTGTCCGTTGATACCACCACCTACAACGTTTACTTTAACGTCGTACTGACCTTCTGTGCCAGTAAGTGCAAATGGTTGGTGAACTTTAGCTTGAAGAAAGTCAATTGGAAAAAATTCTGTCATCTCTCTTTTATTGATAGAGATGCTACCTTTTCCTTTAGTTAAATAAACGCGGGCTACCGCCGTTTTTCTTCTTCCTAATGCGTTAATGACTTCCATACGATTTATTTGAGGGTATCAAGATTCAATAATTCAGGTTGCTGCGCTTCGTGTTTGTGAGCAGTACCTTGGTATACTTTTAAGTTTGTGTAGAGTTTGCGACCTAAGGTGTTTTTAGGAAGCATTCCTTTCACTGCTTTTTCGATCAAGCGCTCAGGATGATTTTTGAGCATGTTTTCAGCAGATGTGAAACGTTGTCCACCTGGGTAACCAGAGAAACGCACGTATTCTTTATCTTGGAGTTTCGTTCCAGAGAAAGCAATTTTTTCTGCGTTAATAACGATTACATTATCGCCACAGTCCGCATGCGGAGTGTAACAGGTTTTATATTTTCCACGGATGATTTTGGCAACTTTACTCGCCAAACGACCAACGGTTTGACCTTCAGCATCCACAACATACCACTTTTTATCGGCAGTTTCGGTATTACCAGCTAACGTTCTGTAACTTAATGTATTCACGGTTCTTTCTGTTAAATAAAAAACTTAATTTCCCTAAAATTAGGGGTGCAAAGATACAACTATTGTGTTTATTTACAAATCAAAAGCAGAAAAAATCTACTTTTATTTTGCTTTGAAGGCAGAAATGGCATTTCGAGTGAAATCGCTGAGAACCAAACGACCGCTAATTGCAGCTCTCGAAAGCAATAATTCATCCCAGTGTTCGGTGCCTTGCCAGAAGATTTCTTTGAGCGAAGACATCGCTTCTGGATTTGAATTGGCTAGTTTGGTACTCAATGTATCTATTGCAGCATCCATGTCGGAAATGGAGTCAAAAACATCGGTGTACAAACCTTTTTCACGAGCCCAGGCTGCGCTGCGCCATTCAGTTGCGTTGATGGCGAGCTCACTCATGGCCGATAAACCCATTTTTCTTTCAACGGCAGGTCCTACAACGAAAGGTCCAATTCCTACGGCAAGTTCAGATAATTTGACTTCTGCGCGGGTTGTAGCAAAACAGTAGTCTGTGGCTGAAGCCAAACCAACACCGCCACCAACTGCTCGGCCCTGAATGCGCCCGATGATGAGTTTGTTGGATTTGCGACATGCATTGATGACTTTAGCAAAGCCAGAGAAGAAGTTGAGGCCTGTTTCGAGGTCTTGGATAGCGATGAGTTCGTCAAAACTGGCTCCTGCACAAAACGCTTTTTCACCTTCTGATTGCAAAATCAAAACTTTAGCGGCTTCATTTGAACTAATTTCGGTAATGGTGTCGGCTAATTTTTGAAGTATTTTGCCGGGTAAAGAATTGCTCAATGGGTGGCCAAAAGTAATGCGGGCAATGCCGTTTGGATCGATGTCGGCATGGACAAAGCCTTGTTCAATTGCGGATGTCATGGTCTTGAAGGAGAGATTTTGTAGTTGATAAACAGAGATGCGATGTGGTTATTTCAAAGAGAAACTATCTGAACCTATTAGCTGACCGTCGCAATAAATGCGCACGCGATAAAGGCCTTTTGTGGCAGTTTCACCCTTGAGTTCATAATAAATAGTGAGGTCAAGCGCCTGGTTTTGATAATCGATTTCTTTGCGCTGAGAATATGCGATGCTGCCACTTTCGGTTTCGGTAACGAAATTACTGCTGGCTTGAAGTGCTTCGCCATTTGGTCCGACAATTTGCATGTAAACATATTTTTTACCGGCGCTGGTCAATATATTTTCCGAGAGTGTAAAGCTACTTCTAAACTGAACCGCATTTTTGGCGCGGTCAGTGGTTTCCATAGTGTTGTTGACACGTTGCTTGAGTGCCTCAGATTTGAAATTGTAGGCTTGAAGCTTGCTACCTTTCTTGATTTGTTGCTGTGATTCCTCGGCCTGTTTTTTGTAGGTGTCGCGCTCCGTAGAAGTATTGGTGAGCTTGACGTTGGTTTCTTCAAGGCGGCTACCGAGGTCGATGTTGAGTGTATTTAAAGAGTCAATGGTGCGGGCATAACTGCGCATGATGGAGCGCAACGTTTCGTTCTCTTTTCTAGCTTTGACGAGGTCGCGGGCAGTGAGTTTGGATCTGTCAAGTTTTCTGAGGAGGTCAGTGATTTGTGCTTTTTGTGCATTGAGGCTATCTGCCTTACTCGAGTCTTTTTCAATGAGTTTGTTGTAATTGCGCAACATCTGCTGCAGGTCTGATTTCAGGTCTTGTTTCATGGTGCCTGTATAGCCCGAAAGCGCGCTTTCCATGTCGGCCATGTCGGCAAGTAATTCGGCGTTGCTGTTTTTGCAAGTATTGAGCGCTGCGCGTTGTCTTGACCAAGCAAGGGTGAGGCCTGCTAAACCGGCGAGTAATAAGAAGATGAAAACAAAATAGAAACTATTTGATTTTGGAGCAGTGGGTTGATTTTCCATTTGAAAAAGTTTTGTAAATCAAAAATACAAAGATTTCTGATGACTTTTTGATCAAACTAAGATGATTACAAGGATCTTCAAATAAATTGAAAACCAGCGGTCTTATAAATGCGTTTGGAAACAGACTTCTTTGGTGAAGCGCCTGATGCTGTCTGGGCCTACGGCTGTAAATCTGGCATCGCTGCTTGCGGGGTATGGACCGCCATGATGCATGGTTCCCAGCACCCGAACACCGGTAGGTACGCCATTGATGATGATGCGACCCGCTATTTTTTGAGCTTGAGAAAGCAGTTCTGAATCGGGTTGCACATCGTTGGTGAAAATGGAAATGGTGAGCTGACCACCAAGAATGTTCAACAGTGTTTGAAGCTCCGCAAGACTTTGGTAGCTGCAAACAATGGCAAAAGGGCCAAATACTTCTTCAAGCGCGGTAGGTACATTCAATAAATCTTGGAGCTGCGTTTTTGCGATGCCCCAGCGCGCAAAAATACCTTCAAGTACTGCTTGATTTTCTGTGCGCTTGAATCCTTTGCTTTGAAATACTTGTCTTTTTCTGGCTTCAAATTTGGCATAGATATCTGGGTGCAACATTGGTGTAGCGGGCAATGGTGCTAATGCTTTAAGAAGAAGGTTTTCAAATTCATCTGCTTGCTCCGATTGTACTAAAATCAAGCCGGGCTTGGTACAAAATTGCCCTGCATCAGTGTGGATAGCCAGGGCTAATTTTTGTGCAATTTGCTCGAGTGCTCCTTGGTTTTGATTTGGTGCAATAATAACGGGGTTTAAGCTGCCCATTTCTGCAAAAACAGGAATAGGATCGGGGCGTGCTGCAGCGAGGTCCATTAAAGACCTTCCACCTTTAATGCTACCGGTAAAGCCAATGGCTTTAATGGCGCGTTCTTGTGCAAATGTACTGGCCCAATGAAAGGAGTCATCTAACACATGGCTAAAAACAAAAGGAGAAAGCGCCCATTGTTGGAGCGTTTGTGCGATACATTGTGCCACAAGACTACTTGTGCCTGCATGCATCGGGTGCGCTTTGAGAACCACACAACAACCTGCAGCTAATGCAGCAATGGTGTCTCCACCCAGTGTAGAATAGGCCAATGGAAAATTGGATGAGCCTAAAACCAGGACGGCCCCCAGTGGCAAAACACGTTTGGAAAAACGAATTTGCTCGTGTTCAAGTTGTTCGCTTTTTTGCCAATCAAAGCTTTGGATATAGTTGGCAAACAAGCAAATAGTTTGATGGGTGCGTTGAAATTCGGCTTCAAAGCGCGCCTTTGACAAACCGCTTTCTTGCTGGTATATCAGGGCAATACTTTCTTTTTCTTGAAGTAAATTGACCGCTAAATCGTTTAAGAATTTTGCTCTTTGTAAAGGGCTTAACGCAGCATATTGATCTTGAGCGGCATCAATTTGTGCACGCCAGTCATTTAAAAAATGAGGGGGAGTTGGGAAATGCAATTGCGTATCCCAGGTGTTGAGTTGTGGTTGAAAGGTCCTGAAACCTTTTTTCATGATTAAGCTTCGGTAAGCTCGAAAGAATAGCTCTCCATGATCTGATTGGCGAGCATCTTTTTACAGGCTGTATCTACCTTTTGGCTTGCTTCTTCTTTGTTGGCAGCTTCGACAAAAAGACGGATGTGTTTACCAATACGAACGCCTTCAATTTCCGGAAGACCGATATTTTTCATTGAGTTAGTTACCGCTTTTCCTTGTGGATCAAGAAGTGCGTCTAGTGGCATGACGTCGATTTCAGCTTTGAATTTCATGTTTTTTAAATTGAAAATTTTCAATAAGTGATAAAAGCAAGTACAAAAGTACAATTATTGGAATGGCCCAAATCAAAAATAATGGAATACTTATCAACGATATGCCAAGTAATAGGTAGCGGTACGGGTTGGATTTCCAGCTGAAGTCTTTGAATTTCAGTGCCAAAAGTGGCAATTCACTGACCATTAATAAAGAAAATAATACCGCGATGATTGCAAGAGAATAACAATCAAAAAGCGTGTAAATCCAGCTGGCCTGATGTCCCCAATTGGAAAGTTCGTACCAGAAATAAAGCGGGAAGAAGCTGAAAAAAATTGTCGCAGTAGGCGTGGGCACACCAATGAATTTATCAGATTGCCTTTGATCTAGGTTGAACTTGGCCAAACGAAACATGGCAAAGAATGGGATGATCAACGCAACGAAGGGTAAGAATTTGATAGAAGCATTAAAAGCGTTGTCACGACCATAGAAAAAAGCAGCTTTCCAATCGATGAGTTGCGCGACTACATATTCGTTGGCCAAACCGCGATAAGCTTTCAAGCCTTCTGCATTGGGAATTAAGTTGGACGTGTCGATACCGACAATGATCATGACGAACATAAAAATACCGGGTGCAACACCGAAACTAACGAGATCTGCCAAGGAATCGAGTTGCTTTCCGAGTTCACCATTTGATTTGGTCAAGCGGGCCACAAAGCCGTCGAGGAAGTCGAAAAGGGCAGAGGCAGCAAGTGCAAAAATAGCCCAGTCGAGGCGTCCACTGAGGCTGAATATGATGGAGCAAATTCCACCTAATAGATTGAGAGCAGTAATTAAATTGGCAATTCCAAACATGCGAGACATTTTTGTAAAAGTACCGAGAAAACACAATTTTTTGTGCAATTTTGAGTTTTTGTCACATGTTCAATAAATTCAGCCTCCTTTTCTTTGTGTTTTTGTGCGCCATAAATTTTCGTGCACAAGACCTCAATCCTAAATACGCCAATGAATACCTCAACATGGGTGTTGGCGCAGATGCCCTCGGTTTGGGTTCAGCCGTGGTGGGTCAAACCTCAGGAGTATTAGCAGGCGTTTGGAATCCTGCCGGGTTAAGTCAGCAAGTGCAACAAACAGAAATTGCAGGCATGCACGCTGCTTATTTTGGTGGCATTGCCGCACAAGATTACATTGGGGTATCACGTAAATTGAACGGAAATAATGTCGTTTCCCTCAATATGTTGCGCCTAGGCATCGACAACATTTACAACACCACCCAACTCATTGATAACAACGGAAACATCGACTACAGCCAACTGCAACAATTCAATGCCGCAGACTACGCATTCATTGGCTCTTTAGCGCGTCCGACGCGCGTCAAAAACCTCACCATGGGCTTTAGTGCTAAGGTACTTTACAGACATATCGGTGATTTTGCAAAGGCAATTGGTTTTGGCCTCGATGCAGGGCTTCAATACAAACCAACCAATAACCTCTCATTTGGCCTCATGCTGCGCGATGCCACGAGTACCTTCAGTGTTTGGACTTATGATTTATCTGCAGAAATGCAGGCAACGCTGCTCGAAACAAATAATGAATTGCCTCAAAATGGGGTGGAGCAAATGCTCCCGCGCCTGATTCTTGGATCGAGCGGTTCATGGCCAATAACGGCCAAGAAACTCAGAATAGGTGGTGAAATCGATCTTGAGCTAACCACAGATGGCCCTCGAAATACGCTATTGTCTGGCTCCGTTTTTTCCTTGGATCAACGTGCCGGTTTATTTGTTCAATACGATGAAAAGTTGGTTTTTAGAACAGGTTTGTCTCAATTGCAATACTACACAGACCTGTCATCGGTACAAAAGCTGAGCATGCAGCCACACATGGGGGTGGGTTTGGCACTCAAGCAATGGCAAATTGATTACGCGTTTACCAGACTTGGGCTCGGTGGTAGTGCCTATTTCACGCATTTGTTTTCTTTCAAATGGAGTTTTGGGGCTTTGAAATTGAAAAAAGCTTAGAAAAATTTACAGCTGAAAATTGCGGTATCGTCCACGTATGGCAGGCTGCCTTTCCAATCTTCTAATTTCGAGAAAATGAGGTTGTTCATGTCTTCCATTTTCAACGGCGCAAAAGCTTTTACTTGTTTAATAAGTTGCTCTAACCCAAAAGCTTCACCTGCTTCGTTTTCTAACTCTACAACTCCATCCGTAAAGAGTACAATCGTTGTTTTGGGTTGTAAGATCAGCTTCCCGACATTCACATACGGGAGTTCGTCTAACATGCCCAGACCAATACATCCTTCTGTGAGCAGTGTGACATTTTTACCGTGCAGTACAAAAGGCTGGTTATGCCCTGCATTGACATAAGTTAATTGGCGTGTGTAGCCGTTGTAATGCGCAATAAAAAAGGTAATGAATTTTTCACCTTTGGCACTCTTCATTACAATCTTGTTGAGTTCTTCCATCAAAAAACTCATTTCAAAGC
>JBEDCS010000187.1:0-5221 GCA_041176605.1 Bacteroidota bacterium | reverse complement strand
AAATAAACACCGCGGTTTTGCTCGAGGCCCGTTTTAAGACTCAAGCCATACCAGGTAGGAATCTTGAGTTGTGCATCAGAAAGACTGTAGTACAGTTTGTCTCCGTAATATTTCTGATTGAGGTCATAGTTGATCTTTGGGTCAAAGCCTCCTCTGGCCTTCAGCACATAGGTTTCTGCAAATTCCGGGATCAAATTGGCTTGTTTTGCCAAGGGATGCTGCTCCAAAACTGTCAATAAAAACGCCTCTGGGCGAATGATGTTTTCTTGAGCACCTATGAAAAACGGACTCCATACCAACAAACAACTGAGCCAAATTTTATTTTTCATCCTTCTTCGTTTGAGTGCTTGTTTTTTCCTTTTCAGTGCTTGTTTTGTAGTAGTCGGGTGGGAACCCATTGACATTTCGCCATAATTCATACCAAATGGGCACATCCTGGAGTAATAGCATGGAGTAGGCACCTCCGCCAACTCTGAGGGCGGTTGGCCAAGTTTTATCCTTGGGATCTGGCGCTACCAATACCCTAAACTCGCCATTTTCATTGGCAAATTGGTCAATGGCAAATACGGTTCCACCATAAGTGCCATAACTCGTATTGGGCCAACCCGAGAAAACAATGGCAGGCCAACCATCAAACTGAATACGGACATGCTGTCCTACTTCAATTAAAGGTAAATCCATTGGCCGAACATACATTTCAACTGCAAGATCATAATTTGTTGGCATGATTGTCGCGATAGCGCTTCCCTGTTTGATTGTTTCACCAATGCCACTTGACAAAGTTTTAGTAATGCGGCCATCTTGAGGTGCCATGATATAATACATGCCATTTCTAATGGAATAATTTGCCACTTGACTTTGCATTTTACTGACATCGATCTCGGCTTCATACATACTAGACAGCGCCGTAAATTTATCCGACTCGGCTTTGGCTATTTCGTCCTGAAACTTAGTTTCAACTGAATTGAGTTCAACCTTTGCATCAATGATATCGTTACGGCTTTGCAATAATTTTTGCTGTGCGCCAATCATGCTCGCTTGTGCTCTTTGATAGGACACCTTTCTGACTTCCAATTCGGTTTTTGATTTCAGGTCCTCTTTGTACAATTTTTCAAAACGTTCATATTGATCTTTGGCTATTTGAAAATTGAGCATGGCCGCCTGATTCTCGATGCTATCTGCTTTTAATTTCAATTGTGCTTGTTGCGCTTTGATTTTAGCTTGCTTGACCTTCAATTTACCAGTTTCAATGAGTGCATCAATGCGTCTATCTAAAGAAAGAACTTTGTCACCGTATGACACCACACTCATCTCTTTGCTTTTGAGCTGTTGCTGACTTCGGTTTACTAATTGCGGATCGAAATACGCATCTTTGATTTCAGACAAAAACATAATGGTATCTCCTTTTTTGACGAGGTCCCCTTCTTTGACAAACCATTTTTCGATACGTCCGGCTATGACAGCATTGATAGTCTGTGGACGCTGTTCTGGTCTGAGGGTTAAAATTTTGCCATTCGAACGCACGTTTTGCGTCCAAGGCAAGAAAAGGATGACGCCAACGATGAGTAAAAGTGCGTAGATGGTGTTGCGCAATAATTTTTGAGACGGCGCTTTCAAAACCTCCTGAACATGAAGTCCTTCAAGTTCAATTTGATTCGGATTCTTTGGCGATAAATTTAACATGTTGTATGGTTATTTAACAGTTTCAGAAGGGATTATTGGTCAGTAAGCAAGAAAACCTTTGACACTTTATCTTTTAGTTGATCGGCAGTAGCACTTAAAATAAAAGTACACGCACAATGATTTTTAATATAATCAAAGACTTTATTTTGCTGGATTTCTGTTAGGTGCTGATATTGGGTGTCCCACAAAAGCAAAAGTGGTTTAGACAGCAAGGCCCGCGCAATTAAAATTAAGGTGACCATTGAACGATTCAAGGCGCCTGCTTCAGGATTTAAGATGGTTTCATAGCCATCTTGCAAATTGAGGATGAGTGGTGAAAGCCCAAGTTGCTCACAAAGCGTAATAATCTCATTATTAGAAATATCCCTACCCATGGTAAGGTTGTCGAGTACGGAGCCGTAAATCAAATGATCTTGTTTGAGACAAGTAGCAATGTGTCTTCGCAGGCTGTTTACTTGAATATTTGAGGTAGGAATACCGTTGATCAAAACAGAACCCGTGCGTGGTTCAGTAATGGCTGAAATGAGTAAAAATAAGCTTTGGCTTCGGTGACCTTCAGGATCGAGTAACAAGTAAGACTTTCCTGCCTCGAGTTCTAAATTGAGATTTTCAAAAAGCAACGTTTTACTCCAACTTGTCTGATAGCTCACCTCTTGAAAGGATACAGAAAGGTTTTCGCTATTAGCTTCGAATTGCATGCCGTCATTCGGTTCTAAAGCTAAATCGGTTACCTCACCAATTTTTTCAATGGCCGTAAGTACATCGTAGACAATTTCCAAACTCACGATGAGTTTCTCAACGGAATTAAGCACTAATACGATGATGATTTCTGCCGCAACAAACTGCCCAATATTCATTTGTTGGGTAAGCACGAGCAAACCACCAATAATAAGCAAGGCCAAAGCGATCAATACTTTGAAACCTATCAGGTACTTGTATTGCTGTACAAGGATTTTAAAATGTGTCTCTCTTGCCTTTAGATACCCTTGCAAATAAGTATCCGTGCGGCTCAATAAAATACCTCGCTGACCTAAAAACTTAAAGCTGTTGCGATTTCTGGCGATCTCTTCTAGCCAATTGGCTACTTTATACTTGTATTTAGATTCTTCCAAGCTACTGACAAAACCTCGCTTGGCGGTTAGTCTGAAAATAAAAATCAAAAGTAAAAGGAGAGCAAAACCAAAAATGATAAAGAATGGATGGTAAAACGAAAGGAGTATGAGCCCAAATAGTATTTGTAAGGAAGCTGCCGTAAAATCTATGAGTAATTTTGACATTCCTTTCTGAATCGTCAGTGTATCGAAAAAGCGGTTGGTCCATTCAGGTGCATAGCGCGTGAGTAATTCTTTGAGTTGAATCGAAGGAATTCGGGTAGCAAACTCCAAAGCCGAGCGCGAGAAAATGCGCTGTTGAAGGTTTTCGGTAATACGCAATTGCGCAATATTCATAAAACCAGAAAAACCAATAGCCAACACAACCAAACCAACTAATAAAAACCAAGAGGTGCTGACTTTACCCGCTTGCACAAAATTGATGATGGCCTGAATACCTAAAGGCAATCCTAAACTCAAAACACCACCAACAATAGCAAAAAGATAAATATCGCGTATATCTCGACGGTCCGGCCTAAGTAGTGCCCAAAAGCGCTGAAATGGTTTACTGACATCTTTATTCATGGTCTAGGAATTTAAAAAGTAATTGCGAATAAAAAACATACACCGCATCCTCTTGTTCGGAGCAATTGGTGAGTTCGGGCAAATGTTGAGCAAAAAATTGTTGTTGCAAACTGCCTTCTAGTATGGTCGTCACGAGCATTTGAGCATAATTACAATTTGGTTTATAGGCTTTGATCAGATTTGCCAAAAAACCAACCACATCGGCATACGTTTGGTGATAACCAATTTGGCGATCGCTATCTACTGCCTTTGTCAAGAATACTTTTGGCGCCTCATGGATCACAATTCTTTGTAACCTGCGCTCACTACTTGACGCTAAATCGGCTACTTTGGAATTGAGTAAAATTTGAAGTGCCTTCTCTAATCGTTCTTTAGGACTACCCGCCTGTGCCTCAAGAAGGAGTCTGCATTCAAGCCTTCCCCAATACCAATTGACGAGATAAAGTAACAACTTTTGTTTGCACGAAAAATAACGATAAACCGATGCTTCTGTTGTACCTACGACCTGTGCCAACTTCTTGAATGTAAAATGCTCAAATCCTAAATCATCAAATAAAACAATACTGCCATCAATGATGCGCTTGCCAAGGGTTGTCGCCTGCGGATTGCGGATCGCGATTTGCTCGAGCACTGGTATTTGAAAACGATCGACTAGGTTCATAACAGTATTTTGCAGCAAAATTAATAGCTAAACTATCATTAACTAATAGGAATATTATAACACTTTTTTATTCATATAATAAGTATTTTTAAGCATGTCAAAAATTGTTGTTGTTTTGGGTGGCACTGGCCTTATTGGTTCGTCACTTATAGAGTTGCTAAGTCAAGATCATAATGTAGCTGAAATACGCCTTTTAGCAAGGCGCTCACTCCAATACGAGCACCCCAAAATCAAAGTATTTGAAACTGATTTATCACAGCCAGATGCCGCGATTTTCGAACATGCCGATGCACTGTACTGCTGCATCGGAACCACCAAAAAGAAAACACCAAACCGCGACGCTTACCGCCTCATTGACCACGGCATGACACTCGCTGCTGCAAGTGCAGCCAAAAAAGCAGGTGTTCAAGAGGTGCACCTCGTCAGTGCCATAGGAGCAGATAGTCAAGCAAAAATATTTTACAATCGTTTGAAAGGTGAAATCGAAAAAGATTTACTTGCATTGGCATTTGACAGAACTTATATCTATCAGCCCGCTTTACTGATCGGAGAACGCCAAGAAAAAAGAGCTGGAGAGAAATTTGCCCAATGGATCAGTCCTTTTCTTGACGGTTTGTTGAATCAGAAAGTAATGAAATATCATAGTGTGAAAGCGCACGAACTTGCTGGCGCCATGCAGCGTCATTCATTCCAAACCGGAAAAGAACAAAGAATACTGCACTACCCTGATTTTTTTGAAAAATAAAAAGAGCCATCTTTTTGAGATGGCTCTTTCTGACTACTGTTTCAAGAGGAAAAAATTGATTACTAAACCCATGCTCTGATTGTTCCTCTTTACTTTGAATGTTTTACAGTTGTTAAGTTTGAAAAACCAGTAGTGTTCTATCGAACAATACAAAGTTGCAACATTAACAAGCGAATAATAATGAGTTGGATTTCCTAAAAAACTGATTTTAATCAGGTTTTTTGTTTGTTATTTATGAACGCCAACAATATTAGGCAAGCGCCAAAAATGATTGTTGTCATTGCGCTCCCAGGTGGTGGATACCCAAGATCCAACTTTTTCGATACAATGACCATTCACATCGATCAAAAGACTCGTTTCTGGACCACCCTCCAAATAAATCGCATCGTGTAAACCATAAGGCATTTCGGTCATAAAACCAATCATTTGGTTGTGCGTGTAAGGAGAGCGTGTAAA
>JBEDCS010000186.1:0-4499 GCA_041176605.1 Bacteroidota bacterium | reverse complement strand
CAATTGAATATTGCAATCTAACCTGGATGAATTTACCAGATAACCCTGCAGATAGCATACAATTATGGTGGGAAATGCCAGGAGTATCAACTTGGTCAGAAATGTATGCACCACATCTATTCGATCCGAGTGGTTGTTATCAATTTAATTTGACCTTAATTTGTTCAGCAACTGCAGATACAGCTCTTTTAACAAGTACTTGGTATGTTTCCACATTAGGGATCGAAAATCCAAGTTTAGAAAAAGAAAAACAATGCACACGCACGACAGATTTCTTGGGTCGTGAGTTGATCAATCCAAAGAAAGGTTTGGTTATCCGCTATTACACAGATGGAAGCTCTCAAAGGGTTTTTATAACGGAATAGGGAAAGAACAATATGAACCCCTCATATTGTAAAAACTAATTATTCTTGAATGAGATTAATAACTATTGCAATACTTATGTTCTTTGGGGTTTGGGCTAGATCCCAAACCCCTTCGACATACCCGTATTTTAATAGGATTCATATTGCCTCCGATTCAACTCATCCTTCTTTTTATCACTTCTATGCTGGAGGAGAGAAGATTTCGGAGGACACAATTTTAATATTAGGGCAACAGTTTTTATTCGGGAATGAACAAATTTACCAACGCACATTTGAATTCATTGATGCGAACACTGGTGATCTCATTGAAAAGAAAATCGAACCAAATTCGATAACAATGGGCATAGAAAACCCTTTTTTTTGTTCAGGGTTTGTTGGCAATAACTTCTATGATTTAGGCACGCTGCCAGGCGGATTACGTACTTTGAGAAAATATTCAAATGTACACCAGGTTCCAATAAGCGATTATCCTTTGGATGCATATCCTACGATTAGTGAGCATGATTGGTATAAGGGCTTCACAGTTCAAAAAAATAACAATTTCGTTTGTTACGGAAGTACCCCTAATGGGAAAACTCTTATCAGTATTTTTGACACTTCTGGAGTATTGTTAAACAGTACCAATCTTTCTCATCTACTTCCTCACATTCAAAATAATTTTGGAGAAATAAACAACGTCCAAGAGCTTCACAATGAGAGCCTTTTAATTAGTATTTTTCGTTTAACAGGCACTAATACTTGGACTGGGCAGGTTCTATTGTTAAACGAGGATCTATCATGGAAAAAGCGCTTGTTTTACACAAGTCAAAAGCTTACAGCCTCTATTATTCAAGCTGCAGATAGTAGTTTGTATTGCTTTGGAAATATAGATACGTCTATTGTTTCTGGAAATCCTAACTTTATTTCATATGTATCCAAGTTTGATCAAGACGGAAATCTCCTGTGGAACAAGTATTACCCAGCATCGCAAATGCTACCGCAAGATCCATATAGACCTTTAGGCTCTGTTCTACTTAAAGCAACAGAATTCAAATCAGGAAATCTGCTTCTTATTGGCAATGATATATTTAAAGGAACTGACGGCGATTATCAGCAAATGGATGGAGAGCAGAGTTTTCAAACCCGCTTGCTCTGTATCAATCCCGATGGTGATAAAATTTGGGAGCGATGTATTCATGCATCAAGTGAAAATTCTTCTTTAGCATTGGGTTGTATTCAAATGGCAAATGAAGACATTGTAATTTACGGTGGTATAATGGAAGATTTTATTTTTTACCAAAAAGCCTTCGTGGCCAAAGTGAACTGCCTAGGTAGAATGACAGATTTGATGCACGATGTGCAGCTTAATGAGCAAGATGGGTTGGTCTCAGTACAAATTGAGGCTGATTCATTTTTTGAGACAACTATTGATTGGGGAGACTCGACAACGACGACTTCTTTTCAAACTTCGTATGCAGATTCGAGCGAGCTGTTTTTTGCACAGCATCAATATGCGCAGTCTAAACCTTATCAAATTACAGTAAGCACCAGAGGTTGTAAAGACACCCTGGTTTATGAATTAATTCAAGAGGCGCATGTACCTGACAACAATGAAGCAGCACTCTCCATGTTTCCGAACCCAACTTTAGGTTTCTTTCAAATTAAAATCCCTACAAATGAATTGCTGAATTTAGAAGTGACCGATGAATTTGGCAAATTAGTTTACCAAAACAAAGAAGTTTCTCTGTTCAATGGTTTTGATATCGATCTGAGTTTGCAGCCTGTTGGTTTGTACCATATCAGAATCACTGGAAAAGCGAGAAGTTGGATAGGGAAGGTTGTGAAGGTTTGATATCTGTTTAACTCACAACTCAAAAATTCCATTTTTAACAGCAAAAAGTACCATCCCAGCAACATTTTTTGTTTGGGTTTTTAAGCGTATTCGTTCCCGATGACCTTCAATAGTTTTTACAGATACAAATAAGGCGTCTGCCATTTCCTGAGTAGTTCTTTCCTGACAGATGAGCCTCAAAACTTCTATTTCGCGCTTACTGAGGCGCATTGATGGATCTTCGTTATCGTATAAAGGAGAGAATTCTTTGGACATTTGCGGTTATAAATAGTTTAGAGAAACATTTTTTTTCTCAACCGCATGAAAACGGATAAATAGCACTAATTATTTGAACGAAGCGCTATTTAGGGTGAAAACCCTTGGTGGAATATTATTGGTAGTCCTCCCAAGCTATTTGGGTAAAGCTGATATTCATTCTGCGTTCTACTCCTTCGAGCCGTTTTTTACGTTAAGAAGAGCAGTCTATTCAATTTTTATGAAGTTAGGTATCAACGTATTTTTTTGCTTTTTTGTAATACTCAATTCCCATACAAAGGTATACGCCCAATCTTGGCAAGAAATTGATCTTGGGCAGTCATCTACTATAATGTCTTTTAACCATTTTGACTCCACATTATGGCTTAGGAAAACATGCCCAATACATTTTGTTGACGGTGTTTTTACTTATTACAATAATACGACTGTTCCTCTCTTTAATTTTATTGGATTCTCATTTGCTAAACCCGTATTCACCAGTTCAGCACTGTATTCTTGTACCAGCGGAACACAGTTCTTCTACAAATTTGATGGTAATACATTTCAATCAATAGATTTACCTGGCGATCTTCAAATTAGCGATTATGGCCGTATGGCTGTTCATAATGATACATTATACTTTAACACCCTTGACCCAAGTGGTACATACGTAATGAGTTACTATCAAGATCAACTCATTCAAACTTTTTCTGGGCCATGCCCTAATCTTACAGTTGGTGAAAATGCAAGTTATTGCTTTTCAGGGGCAAATATTTCCTTCATCGATCTGCCAAATAATTATGAAATTGGGATTGACAACACCATGCCAAGTAATCACAAAATTCTAGATGCCAAATTATTACCGGGTACAGATACTTTGTTTTATACTAAAATTGACCATATTAGGTTGGCACACGGTACATCAGTAATTGATAGTATTACTGCTTCTAATTCTTTTCAAATGCCAGATGGTCACCCAAGAAAACTCTGTTTTGATTTAGACGGAAACCTTTGGGTCTTATTTGGAAATACAGATTGTGTTAATTCGTTGCATAAACCCAAATACGTTTCTAAATACAACCGAAGCACCCAAACTTGGGAACATACCACCAACCTAGTTGATTTACTTGCGTCTTACGCTGGATGCGCTAATGGCAATCAAAATGTGGAGCTCGAAGTTGATCCGTATAACAACATTTGGCTCATGTTTATCTGCGATGCTGTGTCAAGATATTATTTATTTCAACAAGGCGATCTTCCCGCTTGGGTTGGCACCTCAGAAATTTCATTAACCGATGAAGTAGCAATTATCCCTAACCCCTCAGATGGCATTTTTCAGGTTTCAAGTATGTCAGACGAGCCAATGAAAATTACCATGCTTGACCAACAAGGTAAACAAGTTGCTCAATTTGAACTCAATGAGCTTTCTTCTAACAATTCCTTTGACCTCAGTGATCAAACGCCTGGGGTTTACTTTGCGCATGTATCTCAAGGTGAGCAGCAGTGGGTGAAGAAGTTGGTGGTGAGGTAGTCTTTAATCATCATAATGATACCGGCATTTCACTACGATAATTTGACAGGCATCAACCTTATAAACTAGTCGATTGGTTTGATCTATTCTTCGTGACCAAAAACCGCTGTATTGAAATTTCAATGGTTCAGGCATACCAATTCCTTCGAATGGATTTCTGAGGATATCTTTCAAAAGTTGGTTTATTTTGACAACTTTCTTTTTGTCTTGACTCATCCAATATTGATAATCTTCCCAAGCTATTGGGGTAAAGCTGATATTCATTCTGGGGTATACTCAATCAGATCTTTTCCAATTTGTTGGATTGATGCATCCAGACGAGCCTTGTTTTTCATTGAAGAAAGCTCATGACTGGTAGCGCATAATGCGTTGTATTCCTCGAGTGACATAACCACAACAGCTTTTCCTTTCCCACGGTGAATAATGAGGGTGTCTACATTTGTGATGACTTGGTCTAGAAACTGTTTGAGGTCTTTTCTGAATTCTGAATAGGTTGCGCTTAACATGAGTACCGATTTAGGTACTAAATTACGTACTT
>JBEDCS010000185.1:0-5829 GCA_041176605.1 Bacteroidota bacterium | reverse complement strand
ACACCTCTTAACAAATAATTGGCACGCAAAGACGCTACTGCATAACCATCAATATAACAAGACCAACCAGCAGGGTAATACATTTCACTGAACACAACTAATTGCTTGGCCTTAGATTGAGATTGATAAGCAAGGTGTGACGGTGCGTAAGTCGTTAGTTTGATTTGCGCTGTGCTATCTGTACCCAAGCCCTGCAGTTGGGCTTTAAATTCAGTATGTACCACTGCGTTTTCTTTACTCGATCCTAGTTTTTCACCAGCACTGAGTGTCATTTCTTGATTGGCATCAGCAGCAATTTTAACATTTGAAACAAACCAAGCAGGCCCATTCGCATTGGTATTGAGCACGGCTTTTTGATTAGGGTTCAAAACCACATACTTGGTGTTGAGCATGTTTAGATATTCAGCAGCACCTGTTAGCTGAAGCTCAGCTACACTGATTGTATCGAATATTTTTTGGGCTTGTTCTTGGGTCATGTCAGCAGGCAACGCAAGCGTTCTGAATTTTTCATTTTTAGCCGCATTCATGGCCGCATTGAGTGTACCAACTGCCGCAGGAAAATGAAAATCAACGAATTCTTGGAAACGCTTCAATTTGGCACCGTGATATCCACCGATGCTCTTGTGGAAAAAGCTAGTGTTGGTTTCGGCCATTGTGCCGTTGACATTCAATACGCGATAAGAACTGCTCAAGTTAAGTGCGCCGAATGCGGCATAGTAATCAAGAGTTTGTTGATCCGTGAGGTTCTTGTAATATTCAAAATCTTGGTAGGCTAATTTGAGTTTCTCAGCCAAGGCACCCGGAACTTTCTCGTTATTGAGGATACTGAGGTCTGCCATCGAGACCTGATAAGGCGCACTGGCTTCATCTTCAGTTTGGTATGACTTATAACTTCCTGTGGTATCGTCGTTATTGAGGTAACGTTTGGCAACACTCAATTGATCAGCAAGTACAAAAACGCCAGCAAGTGCCATGATCAACATGCGGTTCATTTGGGTTCTGATCAAGACAAATACTAGTCCAAGCGCTAATAAAACCAAGAAAAACGAACGCTGCATGTCGGCTTTATAAATACCGATGCGCGTATCAATGAGCGCTTGTCTGAGCCCTTGGTAAAAACTAATTTGAGAAGCATCTTTGGCTTGTTTACTGGCATCGGCAAATTGCTGTACTTCTTGCTTGCTGAGGAAGTCACCTGAAATTGAAGGCGAAGTCATGAGAATGAATGCCGCAAGAACCAAGACGCCCATTCCGATAAACCAATGTTTCTTTTGACCCACAAGCCCTTCCCCTTTGAGCATTCGATCAAAAAAGAGTAAACCGAGCGCTGGGATCATAATTTGCAACAAAACGAGCATCATTTTCGAATCGCGGAATTTGTTGTACATCGGGAAATGATTGATAAAGAAATCATTGAAGAAATTCATTTGATTGGAAGCCAAATAAAGGGTCAGTAGACTGAGCGCCAAAAATGGCCAACGCAGCGCATCTTTGACAAACATGAGACCCAATAAAAAGAAAACCAACATGACCACACCAAAGTAAAAAGCGCCACCGCTCATGCGCTGCCCACCCCAATATTGATCCATTTGCCCGACTTGTTCTGCATAATTGTAATCTATATTTGCCAAGGCATCTGGGTTATTTGAAATATAGTCATTCTTACCACCCTTTGCGTTTGGCGCATAGATGGAAAGCAGTTCATTTTTACCGTAATTGTATTCCAAAATGTAAGAACTAGCTAAACCTTCTTTTGACAAGCTCTGAGAAGCTTCTTTGGACTTGATGGTCAATTCTGAAGTTCCACGGGTGGTGTATTTACTATATTCAAGGGTTGGCAATAGTAAACCAGCATTGGATACCAAAGCCAATACGCTTGCAATTGCTAATGCGCCGATGGTCTTACCCAAATTCAGCCATTGTTTTTCGATGCCTAAACGAACTGTTTCAGCGATACTTACGGCCACCAAAATAAAGGCCAAATAATATGTCATTTGAAGGTGGTTTGCACTGATATTCAAGCCCATAAATAATGCAAAAATACCGGCACCCAGCAGCCAGCGTCCGCGAAATGCAAGGATCAAACCACCCAATGCAGGGGCCATATAGGCAATGGCATTGACTTTAGACATGTGCCCTGCTCCTAAGTAGAGGATATTAATTGTTGAAAAACCATAACCTAGCGCACCTATCATGGCCAACCACGGATTGATCCTGAGGCACAAACCAAGAATATAAAACCCGAGCATGGAGATAAATAAAATACCTACAGGCCGTGGTAATCCGAGTTTGATAACTTGGTCAAGTGTAGTGAGTAAATTGGAATCTTGGGTTGCTGAAATTTGATAACTCGGCATCCCGCCAAACATGGCGTTTGTCCACATGGTTTGCTTGCCATCATTGGCCAATTTGTAATCAAAAATTTCTTTGGACATCCCTTGAAATTGTCTGATGTCACTTTGCTTAAGCGAATAGCCTTGATAAACCGGCGAAAAGTAAATCGAAGGCAAAATAACAAACAACAACAAAGCAATGAGATGCGGTAGCAGTGATTTAACAGAAATTTTCATAAACTGATTTTGTGTGAAATTAATGATTTAATGACTAGGATTTGCATAGCGCTGAACGTCTGCCTTTGTGATCGTTTGATCACTAAGGATGACTAATCTTTCGATGATGTTGCGCAATTCACGGATGTTTCCGGTCCAGTTGAGTGCTTGAAGTGCAGCAATAGCCGTAGGCTCTATGTTTTTGGTCGGGATGCCGTGATCCTGACAAATAAGTTTCAAAAAGTGCACAGTGAGCATGGGAATGTCGTCTTGACGCTCATTGAGCGAAGGCACATGGATTAAGATCACGGCCAAGCGGTGAAAAAGGTCTTCGCGGAAACGACCTTCTTTGATTTCGGTGCGTAAATCTTTGTTGGTTGCAGCAACAACGCGGCAATCGACTTTGATGTCTTTTTCACCACCCACGCGCTGAATCAGGTTTTCTTGTAGGGCACGGAGTACTTTGGCTTGCGCCGCCAATGACATATCGCCAATTTCGTCCAAGAAAAGTGTGCCGCCTGAGGCGAGTTCAAACTTTCCTTTGCGGTCTTTGACAGCTGAAGTAAAGGCGCCTTTCTCGTGACCAAACAATTCGCTTTCGATGAGTTCTGCGGGAATTGCCGCACAATTGACTTCAATGAATGCTGCCTTATTGCGATTAGATAAATCGTGTAAAGACCTTGCTACTAATTCTTTACCCGTTCCGTTTTCACCGGTTACTAAAACACGAGCGTCAGATGGCGCCACTTTTTCAATCATGGCAGTGATCTCTAATATTTGAGGTGTTTGGCCAATGATTTTAGTCCCTTTAATTTTCTTGACAACTTGCTTGAGCTGAACAGTTTCTTGAACCAAGAAGTTGCGGTCTTTGACTTGTCTGAGCAATACTAAAATGCGGTTGAGGTCGAGGGGTTTCTCGATGAAATCAAAAGCACCAAGCTTGATGGCACCAACAGCAGTTTCTACTGTGCCATGGCCTGAAATCATGACCACAGGGGTTTCAAGTTCCATTTTTTTGATTTGCTCGAGCAGTTCAATGCCATCCATTTGAGGCATTTTGATATCTGAAAATATCAAATCGAAAGTCTTTTGACCCAATAATTGCAAGGCCTGGACTCCGCTTTCGGCTTCCTCAACCTGACAATTTTCAAATTCGAGTATTTCTCTGAGTGCTCGGCGAATGGCGCGCTCGTCGTCGATGAGTAAAATATGCATGGTTATTTGACTGTGCGTTCTAACATGGGTACAAACTTAAAAGTACCAAATTCTGTGATTTGAATAGCTTCTTCTGACGTTTTTTGAATCTTGAGCATTTTTTGCTCGGCCCCTTCGCCTACCGGAATAATCATGAGGCCGCCAACCTTGAGTTGCAGTAATAATTCTTGCGGAATATCAGGCGCGCCGCATGTTACAAGAATGCGGTCATAGGGTGCATAAACTTTGTTGCCTTTGTATCCATCGCCAAAAAAAAGACTCGCATTGAATTTAAAAAAATCGAGTATCCGGCGGGCCGAACGATGCAAAGGCTGATGTCTTTCAATGGAATAAACACGTGCCCCCAACTGGCAAAGAATACAGGTTTGAAAACCTGAACCTGTTCCAATTTCTAACACTTTCATACCTTTTTCTAGCTCGAGGAGCTGTGTTTGAAAAGCCACCGTGAATGGATGAGAAATGGTTTGCCCAGATCCAATTTGAAAAGCCATATTGGTGTAGGCTTGTTCATCAAAAGCGAGATCTAAGAAAAAATGACGTGGCACTGCATTGAACGCATCCAAGATTTTGGTGTCTTGAATTCCCATTTCAGCTAATTCCTCAATGAGTTGTCGGCGCTTGCCTTTGTGCTTGAAGGTATCTTTTAAATGCTCCATAGAAATCATTTAGAGCGCAACACCTACTGGGCAGTGGTCAGAACCTAAAATATCATTGAGTATAAATGCTTCTTTAATAACGGGTTGAAGCGTTGCACTAGCCAAAAAGTAGTCAATGCGCCAGCCCACATTTTTCTGGCGGGCACCCGCCCTGTAGCTCCACCAAGAATACTTGACAGTATCCGGATTCATTACCCTAAATGTATCGATTAAACCTGCGCTAACATAGGCATTCATGCCGTCAATTTCTTCTTGCATGTAGCCTGCAGCTTTGTTGTAATTTTCTTTTGGGCGCGCTAAATCTATGGCTTGATGTGCCACATTGAAGTCGCCGCAAACCAAAACTGGCTTTTGAAGTTCTAGATTTTTAAGATAAGCCAAAAAGGCTGCATCCCAGGTCTGACGATAAGCCAAACGGAGTAATTCGCTCCCTGAATTGGGCACGTATACCGTAATCAAGAAAAAATCTTGGTATTCGGCACAGATGACTCGGCCTTCGGTGTCGTGTTCTGGAATTCCGATACCGTAGGTTACGTTCAGTGGATTGGTTTTACTTAAAATTGCGGTGCCAGAATATCCTTTGCGTTCAGCACTTGAGGCAAACACATGGTACCCTTTCAGATTCACAACTGCATCCTGAACCTGCTCAGGTGTTGCTTTTGTTTCTTGCAAACAAATGATATCTGGATTAAGCGCTTGCATATCAGTAATAAAAGTTTTACCGACAACTGCGCGAATACCGTTAACGTTAAAAGAAATGATGTTCATGCTTCAAATTTACTAAAATTTGAGGCGCAAAAAGGTGTATAAAAGTGGTATTTGCTGCTCATTACCGACGAAATACCTCATTTCTTGTCCGAGTTGTAAAACAGGGCCAAATTGCTTGATATAGCCCAACGAAATAGAGGTGAATAAGTCAGGGCCCCACGCACTCACCACTTGTTGATGATCCCAAAAAACTTCCATGCGGGCGTTCAGACTCCAATCATTTGAAAAAGATTTTCTGAGCTGCAAATTGGCCTGCCCCCAAATGTTATTGTCCGGTTTGATTGCATTGGTGTCTGCTACACTGCGTTGCAAGCCTATATAGGCGCAGGCCTGCCATTCATAATTGCCTTTTTTGAATCCAGCATTGAATTCTTGAAAATAGCGCCAACGGTTGAGTGCTGCTGCCGCTGTTAATTTCCCTCTGGGTGCAATATCCCCATAAAAATGACTCCAGTTCAAACTCCAAGTATCAAATTTCCATTGCAACAAAGCGCCAATACTTGGTCGAACTTGTGTAAAATGCAAGCGTTGCCAGCCGTTAGTAAGAAAAAGCTGCGCGCTAAATTTTTCTGAAAATTGCTGAGAATAGCGCAAACCAGCTACATAATAGGGCACATATTCGGCAGATAAGCTTCTGGAAT
>JBEDCS010000184.1:0-4220 GCA_041176605.1 Bacteroidota bacterium | reverse complement strand
AACCCGATCATACTATTTCTTTTACTATTACTACCATATTTGACCTCTGCCCAAAGATCAAAAAAACAAGCAGTGGTTTACGATGTAGTTGAGCTTAAAAATGGGAAGGTCCTTTATGGCAAAATGATTGCATTGGACAACAATTATGTCTTGACTTTTCGAGACGAGTACAATCGGATGTATTATCTGTCCAAAGAAATGTACAATTACATTGAGGAAGACCGCACCTTTGAGAAAAGAGTACGTTACTACGACAGTATCGCGAGACCAAGAAAAGTGGATGAATTTGACTTTCATGTTGGTCTTAATACAATGTTTGCAGGCGTCGACAATGGTTTTGTAGCCGATGACTATTATGTATCGAGCAATAGCAATGGTGTATTCTATGAAACACCAATTTGCCTCAACCTTGGTGTCGGAAAATATTTCAAACAGCAACATTTTATTGGTATTGAATTGGATTTAAAGGCCATTGGCGGGCCACAAACCTTTCTTCAGACAGCCTTACAATATCAATTCTTCTATGACGCCATGAAGACAGATGTAGCGCGTTACATTCCAATTTCCTTCGGATTTCAAAAATTGACAAGCATCGAGACGTTTCAGGTGCCGGATATCACCATGCCACCTCTGCCTAGTTACGTTGACAGAGACTTTTCAATGAATGTTCAGAGTTTTAACCTTGGTATTGGTCATGGTTGGTCGTTTATTGGCAAAGACAAACACTATTGGAACCTTGAATTGCTTTTATACAAAGGGCTTTGGTCGAACTATTCATTTATTTCTAATGAATTGACAGAACCTCAGCTGAACTATCAAATGTCGGGTGCGCAATTCAAATTGGGATATCATTTTTAAGTAAATCAGCTCAAATGGAAACACTCTGGATAATTTTCGGGTTTACTTTAATTTTAACAGGGCTCATTGGTAGCTTTTTACCAGTGCTGCCCGGTCCTCCTATTTCATTCCTAGGTCTCCTCCTTATTCACTTTTTTGGAGGGTGCAGTTTTCCAAATACTTTGCTGATTTTCTATGCTGGATTATCCGTTCTCTTGCTCATTTTAGATTATTATTTACCCGTTTGGACAACCAAAAAATTTGGCGGAAGCAAAGCCGGTCAGTGGGGTGCAACGGTAGGTGTTTTGCTTGGTCTTTTCTCAGGAATCTGGGGAATCATTTTAGGGCCACTTATCGGAGCTTACGTTGGTGAATTACTCATCGGCCGTAAAAACCAAGACGCTTGGCAGTCTGCAAAAGGCGCTTTCTTAGGATTTTTACTCGGAACGGGACTCAAACTAATGTTGGTAGGTGCCATGCTTTTGTCAGCAATAAATAACCTTTAAAACGAAGTTTTTTCAGTGTATATTTGTAGAACCATGCTCCGGATTTTAGTTATTTTTCTGTTTGTATCGCATTCATCTTTTTGTCAAGAAATCTTTGAAATTGCGCGAAATGGTAGCGCACCTCAAATGGGGAAATACCTCAAAAAACACCCCGATGAACTCAATCTGATCTCCGATCAAGGTGCCAGCCCGTTTTTATTGGCCGCCTATCACGGAAATAACGAAGTTGCCAATTTACTGATCGAAAAAGGTGCAGATTTAAAGAATTGTTACCCACAAGGTTCAGTCATTTACGCCCTCATTTATAAAAATAACTTAGTATTACTGGAAGAAATTCTGAAAAAAGGGGTCAATCCAAATGATACTTGCCAATATGAACAAATGGGCTACCCACTGCACTTCGCCATGACTTTACAACGATATGACGCCATTCAAATCCTCATGAAATATCAATTAAATTTGAATATCCTTGATCAGCAAGGAAGAACACTCGATCAATTACTTTTGCTCTACGGAGACCCTCAACTGAAAAAAATACTACACCATGAAAAATAAACTTACACTACTTTTTCTTAGCTTTTTGTTCACTTCGGCTTTCATGGCACAAACCTATACAACTGGTGTCATTAGTTTGACAACAACAGGCGGGCTCGCTATGTCGGTAAAAATTGATGTCGGAACCCAAGTTACACTAACACTAACTGGTCCTTCAGGACGTTGGTTTGCTCTCGGATTCAATGCCAATAGCATGACGAATGGTACCGATGTGGTGGGTGTGCATAGTGCCGGCACACTGAATTCTTTTGATGCCAAACTAACAGGCTTTAGCGCACCAGTTTCAGATACTCAACAAGACTGGACAATTACCTCAGATGTTACAAGTGCCGGAGTTCGAACCATTATCGCAACCCGCGCTTTAAATACACTTGACCCCAATGACTACGCTTTTAGTGCCACACCTACTACACTTGGCTTAATTTGGGCGCGCGCTGGATCTGCCAGCTATAGCTACAGCTATCACGGTTCAACAAATCGCGGTACCTCACTAGTAACATTTTCCTTTGTGCCAGCGCCAACGCCACCTGCTGCACCAACAGGAGCGGCTAATCAAACCTTATGTAGCGGCGCCACGCTTGCACAACTGAGTGCAACGGGTTCAGCCATTCAGTGGTATGCAAGCGCAACAGGAGGTTCTGCCTTACCAAGTAATACTTTACTCGTAAACGGAACAACATATTATGCATCTCAAACTGTAAATGGTCTTGAATCTACGAGCAGACTCGCCGTAACAGCAGTGCTCAATACCGCACCGGCTGCACCAAGTTTAATTAATGGGCCAGATCATTTTTGCTATAATTCTACAGGTCAATCTTATTCTATTGGAAGTGTTTCAGGTGCGACATCGTACATCTGGACAACACCAGCAGGTGCAACAGGTTCAAGTACTGCAACAAGTATTAATCTGCTCTTTACACCAGGATTTCAAACGGGTACAATAAGTGTTAAAGCCCAAAATACATGCGGGCAAAGTGCACCCACAACATTAGTCATTAACCAGCACCTTGCGTCTGCGACAAATCTTACGGCTACTGCTTGCGAATCCTATACCTTCAATGGGCAAGACTACACACAAAGTGGAACGTATACTTATCAAGGCGCCACCATTTGGGGCTGTGATTCCGTTGTTGTGCTGAATTTAACTATACACAATACCTCTACAATGACTCAAACGGAAAGTGCTTGTGGTAGTTATTCTTGGAATGGCCAAAGTTACTTCAATAGCGGATTTTACTCTGATACTTTACAAACTTCAAACGGCTGCGATTCAATAATCAATTTAGACCTTACCGTACATCCAATCGTGTCTCAAAGTTTCGATACAACCGTACTTGACTTATTTGTTTGGAATGGAATCGAATATGCAACATCAGGAACCTACACGCAATTTTTTAGCTCAATTCATGGTTGTGACAGTTCTGTTACCTACAATGTAACCATTGACGATAGTGGTTTAGATGAACACGTTGCTATACAATTGCTCTACCCGAATCCGGTAAAAGGCAATGGTATCATTTGTATTGATGGGCTTTCTGATATGAGCCCTTACTACATTTATTCAATAAGCGGTGTCCTCATTCAAACTGGTCAAGCGATAAACAGCAATATTGCATTGAAAAATTTACCGAACGGCAATTATTTTATTCAAATTAAAGAAGAACGTTATCCATTTATTGTGGAATAAAACGGCCTGATTTACTTGCAGCTGACCTTCAAAGATTCTTTGTATATCTTGTAGTTTCTAATCGTTGAATTGCATTTTTTAACGATCATTGCAGCAGGCACTGCGCCTAATCCGACACCACCAACAACTGCTGGCGCTACCTGCCAAGTTGCTACGCCGAAAATAACTCCCCAAACAAAGGTGCCGCCAATGCCATAAAGAACTCCGACAACTTTGCCCGTTCTTGCTTTTTCAAGCACGAATCTTTCCGTTGCAAATTGTTTGTCTTTCCCAATTTCAGTTACTCCTTCCAAACGTGCAACTTCATCTTTTTTCATGTAGAATGTACCACCTTGGCCTTCTATGGCAAAATAATAATAGCCATCTGACTGAAAATAATAATCAGAAAGTTTATACTGACAGCCAGAAGTAGTTCTCAGCGTCTTTACTTGAACTACTTCGCTTGAACCATAACGATACTCATCAGAAATACTTGTGCTATTCGTGTTCTCTGGGATTTGCTGCGAAGGGACGATTGT
Organism: Bacteroidota bacterium; assembly: GCA_041176605.1. Taxonomy (GTDB): domain Bacteria; phylum Bacteroidota; class Bacteroidia; order Flavobacteriales_D; family Crocinitomicaceae; genus UBA952. The sequence continues at coordinate 117 of JBEDCS010000184.1, read as the reverse complement.
CACATTTTGGTTATTATTTTGAAATGAATTTGATTGCGTCGAGTCTTTTGGCTGCTGATCAACGGTATTCTTAGATATGATCATTTCTCGGATGGGTTCTGGTTTGGAGAACTTTTG
>JBEDCS010000183.1:0-2878 GCA_041176605.1 Bacteroidota bacterium | reverse complement strand
GGCGGCACCTTGTTTTTTGGCTCTGTGGGCAATAATCAAATTTTAGGAAGGTTCACGGGTCTTTATGGTTTTGTAGAATTACCCATAGTTAAGTACAAACGTTATCGGCTTGACTTTCGTTGTGCAACAGGTTTGGGTTATACCAATAGGCCGTTTGATCCTATCCTCAACCCCGAAAATGTAGCCATAGGTTCTCGCTTGAATGCCATGATGTGTTTTGCTTTGAAGCAAAGCTACCGCCTCCATAATTATGGGCTCACATTTGGCATCGACATGACCCATTTTTCCAACGCGAGTTTTCAAATGCCAAATTTAGGAATCAACGTTCCTTATCTTTCCCTTGGTGTTCAACGTTTTTTTGACGACTTCCAACAAAAGGAACACGGCAAAGAACTGCAACGCCCTAAGTTGAGTTATGGCGCCTCTGTCATTTACAGTCAAAAAGAAATGCGCCCCGTGGGTGTTGGGCGCTACCCTGTCTATGCAGCTAATATTTTTGCCCGGAAATATTTTGGACCCAAAGCTGGGCTTGAATTATCCTTGGATGTCATTTACAAAATGGGCTTACTTCAGCATCCGAGCTATCCGCAGGCTGCTGGTCTAGATCCTCTGCAGCTTGGACTTTTTGTAGGTTATGTACAACCTTTTGACCGACTACATTTTATTTATGGAGCGGGTGTTTATTTACGCGACGTACTACAACCTGATGAATTGTTTTACATTCGACTCGGAACACGATATGCGCTCACCCAAAATTTAGAGGGCTTATTTACCTTAAAAACACACTACGCCAAAGCCGATTACATGGAAATAGGTTTTTCTTATCATTTCAACTAATGAAAATCTGGATTGGCATTTTGTTGTCATTGAGCTTATTGGCTTGTCAGAAGCCAACAGACCGCGCATGTTGGAAAGGTGCGGGTGATACTCAGCTCAAACAAGTTCCTTTTGAATCCTTTGATTTTTTACACATCCATCCTCATATGGAAGTAGAACTCATTCAGGATTCCCTCAATTTCATTGAGTGGGAGGCCAATGACAACCTCATGAATTTTTTAGTCGCAGAAAAATCGCTCGATACTTTGATCTTGCGCAATCAAAATCGTTGTCATTTTTTGCGTTATCGCAAAGAAACAGTCAAGGTTAGGGTTCATTTCAAGCAACTTAAACAAATCTTATTCGAAAACAGCGAGCTTGTGAGCACCCAAGGAATTTGGCAACAAAATGTGTTTGAGTTCATTTTAAAAGAAGGTGCAGGTCCTATAGATTTTCAACTAGCCGGCAGCCATGCATTTGTAAGAAATTTGTACGGATGGCAAAATGTGCATTTAGTTGGGCAACTCGATTGGTTGTATGCTGATTTAGATGGTTCTGCCCTCATTGATGCGCACGAACTTGTCATTCAAGATTCCTTGTTATTTAGTGGGTCTTCTCCACTATCTTCACAATTTGCAACACCCGGAATTTTAGTGAAAGCTCAACTTCACAGTATTGGCGACCTCTTTTTAAAAGGCACCCCAAGTTTATTACTCCAAAAAGCCTATTCAAGTGGAAAAGTCATCGTTGATTAATATAGCTCAACAGATCAAGCAACTGCAGCCCTTCAATATTTTCGTAGTCACGTGTTTCATCGCTTTGAAACTCCAAGGTCAATTTTCGATCCACGGCACCTATGATACTTATTTGGCGAGTAGTTTGAGTCAAAAAGACAACCTGGCTTTCATGGTGTCGCACGCGGCACTCAATCAAATGGACCTCAATTTATTTGAGCTTGAGTTCAGACAAGAATTCAAACACCTCAACCTTCATTTTGCACCGGCAATGGGCTCCTACATGCGCCGCAATTACGCTCAGGAAACTTTTTGGCGCCGCAACGTCTATGAAGCATATGCGGAGTTGAAATTTCAAGATGCCAAGTTGGCTTTTGGCAGTTTTAGCTCGCCCTATACCCAAGAAACCCCTCGTGGCGTGGATCAACTTTTATATTCCAGAAGCTTATCTGCCGAATATGTGCCCTATTATGTAGCTGGTTTGCGCTATTCTCAGCAATTTTCAGAAAAATTTAGCGCGCAGCTTTTTCTTACCAACGGCTGGCAACGCTTGCATTTTACACAAGTTAGACCCAGTATTGGCGCTTTGCTGCAATGGAAATTTGATACTTGGAGTTTGAACTGGAGTCATTTTTACGGGGATATTGCACCAAGAGGTAAATTAACAGCGACCTCAGCCCTCAACCGTTGGCGCTATTTTCAAGAATTCAATGCTGGATTCAAACAAGGCAATTATGAATGGCAGGCCTGTGCCTATGTGGGGCTTCAGAGAAGTCAAGACGATTCCACCTTGATACTTTATGCCAATCGCTATTGGGGGCAAGTAAATTTGCAAGTGCGCAGGTCCTTTGAAAACAATTGGAGTTTGAACAGTAGAATTGAATCTTTTGTTGATCCAAAGCAGGTTGTTAGCCAGTTTTCAAGCCCTTATTTCTGTTCCTTTTCCCTAGGTTATATCAAGCAATTTGGCCCTGTTTTGCAACTTGGTCAAGAAATGCGGTATTTCTTCGGAAAAGAAGCGCAAATACCACTTTTATACACCTTTTTGCGCCTCAAATTTTAGTAAATTTGAAGCATGAACATCATTTCTTTTAACGTTAACGGTATTCGTGCAGTAGTTGGTAAAACCTTTATTGCCGATATGCAAGCACTACAGCCAGACATCATTTGCCTACAAGAAACAAAGGCAACGCCAGAGCAGGTACAAGATGCTGTTGCCGATTTAAATGGTTACCATGTATTCGCCTCAAGTGCCGAGCGCAAAGGATATTCAGGTACTGCAATTTTAAGTAAAAACAACCCTATCAATGTTACATATGGTATTGGCG
>JBEDCS010000182.1:0-8946 GCA_041176605.1 Bacteroidota bacterium | reverse complement strand
TATTCCTTTCGGACGTCGACAAAAACTATTAAACTCTTATCAAACTAGAAAATGAAACTGCCTCTCCAAGCAGTACGTCAACTGCTACACACAAGAAGTAACCTGTTTCTCTCCTTATTTCCTAATAAACTTAATAGGAAAATTTAATAGACTAAGTGTCAAATGAACAACATCTTGGATTGACTGAATATTGCCCTATTTTTTGTGAATATTTATAATTTAGAATGCCTTTATTCAAAAAATAAACGCCCATTGATCCATTCAGGGTCGAGGGTAGCATGGTTGCGGCGATAGAAATTGAGGGCAGTATGGTTCCAATCAAGGACCTGCCAATCCATGCGTTTCACACCTCTAGATTTAGCAATTCTGACTACTTCATCAAATAATGCTTGTCCGTATCCTTGCTTTCTTTCTGAATCAATGACATAAAAATCTTCCAAATAAAGGCAGCGGCCTTTCCAGGTGGAGTAGGAAGTGTAGAAGAGCGCAAAACCAATGACTTGTTCCTGTTCGTTTGTAGCTACTAGCGCTTCACAAACCTTATCTCTAAAAAGATCAATTTGTAGTTGTGCTGGGGTATTGACTACCTGTTCAGGCGCACGCTCATAATTGGCTAAATCTTGAATGAGTGAAAAAATAGCAGGTACGTCAGCAGGAGTAGCAGTTCTAACCATAAGTACTTATTTTAAACCATTAAGGTCAAAACGTAAAGTAATACCTGTTTTGAGGTTGCCTGTAGGGTAGCTCAATGAAACTTTTGGCGTATTGATGAACTGCTCGTAATAGAATATAGCGCTGAGGTATTCGTTGAGTTTATAGTTGGCATCGAGCTTGAAGCTCACTGTTTTTTGCCCTGCAGTTGCCATGTTGGTATTTTCTACAACTTTACGAATCACTGTAGCGTTGTCTCTGAACGAGAAGTTGACATTGATCAAGAGGTCACTTGCATCAATGCTGCGCACTAATTTCAATTTCGGAACATTCACAACCGTACCAACTACGATTTCCTGACCAAGTGTTTCAGTAACCTGATTGTTGTTTAATGAGAGTGTTGCTTGGCGGTCTTTTTTGTATTCAAAGTTGGTGGTGATGTTTTTACCGAGGATATTCCATGTCGCTAACATACCGATTAGTGGAGAAAAACGCTCCGAGATGGTAATATTTTGAACCTGCATTGGCGCAATAAAGTTATTATTGAGGTCACGGGCATTGGGCATACCGGCTGCATCAAGAGTAGCATTAAGGTTGGTTTGCATGCCGTTTACGGAAACTGACGAGGAGTAACCGTGGTTGAGTTTAAACGACTTCACGACGTCTTTTGTGAATTCAAATTTTGTCAGGCCAGAATAATTGATTGTCCAGTTTGGCAACGGCATGTTACTGCGTGGATTGATGTTTTTTGAGTTGATCGGCGAGTTGGTATAAGCAGTTAGGAAGGAACCCATCACCACTTCTTGTTGTGTTGCTGAGTAGCCATCATAGAATCCATTTGGTAGCGAGCTCGCGTTTGAGTTTGTTGCGCCAATAAGTTGAGAAACTTGCTGGCTATTGGTAATCATTTGCTGGAAGATCGGCGAGCGGAAAGAGCTGTCCATTTTGGCAAAGGCCGTTCCCCAAGAGATGGTGGTGTAGGTGAGTGTACTGCTTTCAAACCTGCTTTGACTTTCAAACATTGTATTTGACGGGTTCCAACGGAAGAATTCACCGGCCTGCGTACTGTAATTTCTGGACGCATTGAGGTTTATGTTCAGATCTTTGAGTGGCTCAAGTGTGGCCTTTAATTGTAGGTTGGCGGTATGGTTGGTCATGAACTGTTTGTTCAGATTTTCGTTCTGAACCAACCAATTGTTGTCTCTGGCAAATTCACCAACGTGATAACCGGTTTCACGTCCGAAAATATCATAAGCTTGTTGTCCAAATACAAATGGCGATAATCCAAGAGTTTGTGCGTTCATACCGAGCACACTTGATTCTTGATTGAAGCCAGGTAGCATTGTGCCGTCTGAAAGATTATAGGTACCGGAAATGTTTCTTACCGTGAGTAACATTCTAACAAGGGTCCCGACGATTGGATTAACGGGTTCTTTTTCCTTTAATTTGAGTTCTTCAATACGAGCTTGTTTGCGTTCAAAGCGTGCCAACTGACGGTCGTATTCTTTGCGCTCTTTTTCAGTCATTTCGTCGAGCGGCTTTTTAGGCTTGAATTCGGCTTTCTTAGGAGGAGCCCCTTTTCCGCCTTGGGCGCCTTCAGGGCCTTGCTTGGCATTGACGTTAGTTTTTGGCCCTTTTCCGTCAGCCAATACGCGTTTGAAGTAAGGCACTTTGTTATAAAGGGTTACTAAATTACCTTGCGCAGTCATGTTAATTGACCTTGTATTTTGAATGATGTTTCCAAATTCAGCTTGTCCAAGTGGCGCACGTTGCCAATTGTAGGTTCCGGAATACTTGATATTGGAAGAAAGCCAAGAAGTGACTGGGAATTTATCAAATGGAAGTGTATAGCTAATCGAATAATTATGGGTGTAATCCATGGTGCGTCCAAAAGTGCTCATCTGAGAACGAATGGTATCCATGAATTCGCGGTAGCCTTCCGGATTAGTTTGGCGGTCTACGCCATTATTTCCTTCTTCAAAAATAGAACGATTGGTAGCTGTAAAAGTAGTTTTGAGTGCTTTGGTAACATCATATCCAACTTGATAGTTGCGGTTCCAATCGAAACGTTTGAGGTAAATTGGATCGAAGTTGTAGTTTGGATCAACGATGTTTCTGACCTGTCTTTCATTATAGATGCGCGAATAGTCATTGGTAAAAGTAATATTCTTAGGTAGGTAATAAAGATTGAAATCTTTGAGTGATTTCAACCAAGGATTCTTTTGGGCAGGCTCCCATTTTTTGAAGGGTTCCCAAGGTTTACCTGCAAAAGTATAATTGTAATTGAGTGCGCCGGTCCAGGTACGCGTCATGTCTGCCTTGATGTTGAAGTCGCGTTTGATATTCTCGGAAAAAGCATAGGTAGCCGACCAATTAGAAAGACTCCAGAATTGTGGCTTGGTTCCTGCTTTGGCTTCTTTGCGCACATTGGTAAAGTTATAGCTGCGGCGTTCTGTGAAATCTTGGCCCAAACGCATGCGTTCTTTGCGCGTTGCGATATCGTAGTTTGAGAGTTTGATATCTGGATTCAGTGGATCGTATTCAGGATTGATCACGCCAATAGAATAACCATAGTAGAAAGGTAGAGAAACGCGCGCTTGCTTACCAAAAAACTGACCGAGTTGCATGGTAGTACTGACATCAGCCCCCATTTTTTGATTTCGTTGACGATCTTGAACGCGACTGTCTACAGCTCCCCAGTTGATACCAGAATAATTACCAGCTGCCTGGACTGTAGCGAAATCTGCCAACTGCAACTGCATTTGGCCAACGGCAGCAGAGCCGCCGTCACTTACGAAATCGGTGAGTCTCATTTCGTTGATCCAGATATTGGCGCATTCAGCATCTCCGTTATCGGGCCCCCAAGTATTATCTGGATCCGATTTCGAAGGATTTCGCACCCCGATCATGATTGTCTTGATCCCTTGGAGGTTGGGGCTTCCTTTTACTTTAATGCGGTTACTGGCATTGTTTGGATCGACTTTTTCGTACTCAACAACACTAGAAACACCAGGTACACCTTGCTCTAGTTTGGTATTGCGTTCCATTTTTAAATCGAGTAGGCGATCAAAAACGATTTCAACATTGTTGCCTTCAGGCCAGATGAGGTCCGGATTTGTGGTATTCCAGTCCGTGACCTTCATTGGCATTTCGTATTCGTAGTAGTTGTCGACGAAATCTGTTCCTAAGCGTACAAAGACAGTCATTTCGTTGTCTTTGAGTTGGTTTTCTACAACAGACTCCGCGTGGACAAACATCTTGAGTTTTTTGTAGGTGCGCACGTCAAATTGAACATTGCGATAAGCAGCGCGGGCATCTCCATCTTGGAGGTTACAAACTTCGAGTACTAAAGATTGCTCGTTCATCTGACGCTGATAAACCTGAGAAGGGTCAATTTCACGGGTAATTCCTGGAGGCACCACATAATTGATTGGCTGGCGCTGTGCATTTTCCTCGATATTGAGTGCGGCAATATTGAAGCTTGTGAGATTAGGATCGGTTTGTACGCTAAGGCCTGGTTGGGTGAGGTCTTGGAAATAACGACGCCATTCACCACGCACAAGTTCGAGTCTGGCAAAGCGCAAGACGACAGGCTCATCAAAGCCTTTCATGAAAATCCGCATGAAACGAATGGATCTGAAATCTTGGATGCCGTTGACGCGTTTTTCAAATTCACGGATTGGCACTTTAAATTGATACCAAGTTTCACTTTTGTTGCCGTTCTGATAAACCTGCTTATTGGTGATATAGTTCGAACCAACATTTTGCAGATCATTAGGTCTGAGACTTACACGATACTGAAAATAGGCCTCGGATTCAGAGAGGTTGTTGTCTTGGTTGATGTCTTCAATGTCCGGGAAGTTAGACGCAATAGTTGGGTAACCAAGCGTATTGGCGGTGTCTGACATTTCGGTCGTTGGGGAATTCCCCTGCATACCGTTGTAGCGTTTGTAGCGCTCCAAAATATTGAGTTCTTGGGTGTCGTAGAAGTCGTCGAGGTAATAATTGTAGTCGTCGGTAGATGGGTCTGCCATCATTTTAGCTTTAGCTGCTGGGCTAAGTGTGGCGTTGTTTTGAACCCAGTTAATATAGCCAGTGTAGGAAAGTTTTTCAGCGAGGTTATCCCAGCCGTCAAGCCCTACATCTTGCTTCATGCGCGCTGCAGGTTCATTGGCAAAGGCATTGACCACCACTTGTTGGGTAGAAACGCGGCTCCATAGCGTGGTGTCGATGTTATCGAGTAAGACAGGGTCGTCATTGCCGGGTAATCCGTGCTCAAAACTTTTTCTTGAATCGGGTAAGATGTCTTCGGAGATATTACCCAGATTGAAGTAGAGGTCACCGCCAGACATCGGGGCATTTGGGTTTTCGTTTTCGGCATCTTCGTTGAAAGGGTCGAGTAACCAGAATTGGATAAATTCGATGTTGGCCAATTCGAAGTCGTTGGTGGAGAGGCCGCGCATGACACCACCCCAGCGGTCTTCTGGATTATCGAAGCGGCCCAATGAATCGACAACAGCTGTGGTGTCAAAATTGTACATTCCGCGCTCAGAAGGATAGTAAGCGAGGTCAAAGACGTTGATATTGGTAATGGAACCGTATTGCAATTGCAAATTCGGGAAGATGTCCGTCATTTGAATGAGTCGCATGCGACTGTCATAAAGCATTGTAGGGTCTTGCTTGATGTGCGCAGGTGTGAGTTGGTTGCTTTGGTAAAAGACGGGGTCAATGGTGTACCACGCAATTTTGGAGCTTTTGTAACGGGCGCTGAGGTCTTTTTTCGACGCTTCAGGGAATAAGTCAGGCTGTCCTTGTGGAACAGAAGCCAAGCGCCAAGCAGACATCCCTTTGAGGTCAATGGCACTTTGAGATGCTTCGAAATCATCGATGTAAGATGTCCCTTCTTTGTTGATGGCGCGCGGTTGCCCTGGTCTGAGTGTGGCTACCTCACCCGACATAGATAGCGTAGACATCGTGTTGGTCGAGATGACCGGCAAGAGGTCTACGAGTTTGGTAAGTGCTGGTACGTTGGTGCGGAAGGCGAAATCTGCGCCAAGTACATTATTTTTGAAAGGCTCTGAACCGAAATCAACTTTTTGTGTAACAGGACGCTCCATCATGCGCAACCACGTGGCGCCTACTTTGAAATTCTCGTTGAGGCGATATTGGTAACGACCACCCATCATGGAGCGCGCTTGAAAACCAAAAACCGAATTGGACTCAATGGAGATTTTAATTGGCGTATTGGATTCGAGAACGCCAGTATTTAAAATTTTCACGCGGCTAAAAGCGTAATCAACGGTGTAGTCAACGCCTTCAACCAAACGCATGCCACCCGCCGTAACGACAACTGCTCCTTGCGGAATATTCATGACGTTTAAAGGAATTTCAGACGAAATGGACGACTGGAATTCTCCTTTAAACACAAAACGGTTTTTACTTGGGATTTGCTGCGCTGCTGTTTTGGTTGAGTCGTAGAGTTCGGTGTAGGCAAGTTGATTGACGTAGAGGGCTGGCACTCCTGCTTCAGTAAGTTTTTCGGCAAGCGTTTTGCCAAAAGGCTCAACTGTTGTGAAGAAAATTCTACCGTTTTTGCGGTTGATGGTTCCACCGTTGTCTATTTTACTACCGACCACATTGAATGGTGCAAAATCAAAAACACCATCCGAGAAAGGCTGGTTGTTTTGGTTGATTTTGTCCATGTCGAGTAGGGTAACAATCTGTTTTTTATCGATGCTTCCTTGTTCAAAGGGCAGGTATGGTTGCAAAACAGAGGTTTCGCGGTTGTTGTAAAAGACATCGATCTTAAAGCCAAGTTGATCAACTTGATAGGCACCAATAGAGTACACGTTTTTCATCATGAGGTCCCAAATTTTGTTTTTGGGATTGGTGATGGTTGGCTTGATCAGTTTCAAAACAAGGGCCTCTTGCCCGTTGGTTCCGTCGGTAGAGAATTCACCAATTTGATAGGTTTGCCCGCGGTAGGTGTATTCATAGGCAACCGCCAAGACTTCGTCATTGTTGAGTGCTGTGTTCAAGGAAACATAACCCAATAGTGCGTTATAGGTAAACTCGTTTTCGTTGAGTTTACGGGCATTTTCTACTTTTTCGTAGTCGACGGCTTGGTTAAAAGGCCCCGGCGCATTGATTTGAGTAGTTAATGCAATGACGGCATTTGAAAATCCTCTGATGAGTGGCTGACTCGCTGCCCAAGCGTAAAGCCCGTTGGCTTCGTTGTCGGGCAGTTCTTGCGTTGCATAAGACCCTGGGTTTCCTTGGCAGTTCTCTGGTTTGGCTTCACCTAAATCTGAGAAGGCCACAATATTTCTTGTGTTTTCAGTGATGCTACTGCGGTTAGTGACCCAAACTTCGATACGGGTGATATAAGTGGTGGAGTTGACAACTGGCAATGTTGACATCGCGGTGTCATAGTGCTGTTGGTGGTATAAATTCAAGAAATAGTGGCGATTTGCCTCGTAGTTATCTGCGGTAATTTCAAATTTCTGAACCTGCGCCTTTCCTGTTACGTTGATTTCTGTGCGCTTTCCTTTAGACTGTGCCAAAATGAAATCGACAGTTGAACGACCAAATTTAAGTTGGGTTTTAAAACCAAACAGGGTCTGTGAACTTGGGATGAGGGTAGTTGGCAATTCAAGACTGACTTGGCCCAGTGCAATTTTTTGAAGGATGTCGTCTTCTTTTCCGGTGCGCTCAAGTTTAGAGATATTTTCGAAGTCAAAATTAGCCCGGGTGTTGTATTTCATGTTCACCTTCATGTTGGTGCCGATTTGGCCCGTGATATCCATGTTGATGTTTTGGTTGAAATCAAAGCGCGTGATCTTTCTTTGGCGCATTGGAAGAATGGGGTTATCGACTCTGGAGTGGTTGGCACCGAGCGACAATTCTAAGTTACCACCAGGCGTAATGGTGATCTGGTCAGATCCAAAAAAGCTTTCGAAAGCTTTGGAACCTATTTTTATAGGTAGTTCAAAAGTTCGGTTTTCAGCAGTTTCTTCGGCCACAATTTCTTTCCAGTCAAGTGAAAAGCTCTTTTTTTCTTGGTAGGCCAAGTATTCCTCAAGCGTCATGGCCTGAGGAGCTCTAAAATAGGTGTCTTTACCCATGATGTCGCGGAAAACAAAGGTTCCGGTTTCGGGGTCATAGACAATTGTTTGGTTGAGTTTTGTTGGGTCTCCTAAATCAAAACTTTGTGGCAAATTTTGAAAGGGATTGAGTGGATTGGTGATTGGAAAAGGTAAAGTAGGCGTTTGCGCAAAGGCATTGTTAAAGCCGCTTAGCCCTAATACAAGGCTAAGGCAGAATAATAAATTTTGATGCCAATTTCTGAGTTGCACGGTTATAGTTGTCTTAGCGCTTCTTTGATCAATTCTTCTACTGTTTGGGTTCCGGTATCAGTTTTATCCAATACTTTCTCGGCCAATTTTTTATCAAAACCGAGCGAAACCAGTGCATTTAACGCATCAAATCGATTTCTATTGTTTGAACTGAAAATATTCTCGGTGCCGAGTTCCATTTTGGCAACTTTACCCTTTAAATCGATAATGACGCGCTGCGCTGTTTTGGTTCCGATACCCTTTACTTTTTGAATGCGGGCAACATCTTCTGAGACGATGGCTTGTGCAATTTCATCGGGGGTCATGGAAGAAAGCATGATGATGGCAGTGTTTGGGCCAATACCTGAAACACTGATGAGGTGCGTAAACATTTCGCGTTCATCTTTGCTTGCAAAGCCATAAAGCATATGCGCATCTTCACGGATGATTTGCTTTGTGTAAAGAATAATGGCTTCTTGATTGGGCAAAACAGAATACGTATTGAGTGAAATTTTCACTTCGTAGCCGACCCCTGCACACTCGATGAGGAGGTCAGTGGGGTTCTTTTCGATGAGTCTGCCGTTGAGTCTTGAAATCATTTTTCTTGTCCTTGTGCGTCGATGACCGCAATTTTAATCATGCTGAGAATTTCTCTGACACTTGCTCCTAATTGCAATACATGCAATGATTTACGCATACCCAATAAAATAGGGCCGATTGGCTCGAGTTCATTGGTTTGTTGTAGTAATTTATAGGCAATATTTCCGGCCGATAAGTTCGGGAAAATGAGGGTGTTGACCTCTTTGTTTGCTAAAGTTGAGAACGGGAATTTCTCGTTCATGAGCTCTGGGTTGAGTGCAAAGTTGGCTTGCATTTCACCATCGACAATAAGGTTTGGCTGCGTTTCGTGCAAGATCTTGACGGCCTTAGACATTTTTTCAGGGTCTTGGCCAGGCGATGA
>JBEDCS010000181.1:0-3387 GCA_041176605.1 Bacteroidota bacterium | reverse complement strand
TCGATGGCATTTTTAATTTCGATCTTATTGGCCTTACGGTCTACTTCAAAAGTGAAGCGATTAGAAAGCTCGCTCAATTTTGTTGCTTTTTCCGTAATAACCGGCTTCTTGATAATTGTTTGCATAACGCTTAGTTAAGAATCGTTTGAATTTTCTCAATAGAGCTTTCAGCCAAAATCACTTTAGAAGCATTTAATACATCATAAGTGTTAAAGGAATCAGCTGTTACGACTTTTACGCGTCCAAGGTTACGTGAAGCGAGGTAAACGCTATCCGTTTTTTCACCAAGGATGAAAAGTACTTTTTGGTTCTCAAGATTTAAAGAAGCAAGCAATGATTTGAAATCTTTGGTTTTTGCTTCCATATTGAGATCTTGGATGACCATCAAGGAATCATTTTTAGCTTTGAAAGAAAATGCAGATTTTCTAGCCAAACGCTTTAATTTAAGATTTAACTTGAAGTGGTAGTTGCGTGGACGTGGTCCGAAAATACGACCTCCACCAACACGTGTACCAGATTTAGCACTACCTGCACGCGCTCCACCAGTACCCTTTTGACGCTTTAATTTCTTGGTAGAACCAGCGATTTCATTGCGTTCTTTTGCTTTGTGGGTACCTTGACGCTTGTTAGCAAGGTGTTGTTTGACATCCAAGTAAATGGCGTGGTTGTTTGGTTCAATTCCAAACACCTCTTCTGAAAGGGTTACTGACTTCGCAGTAGCTGTACCTTTTGAATCGTAGATCTTCAGTTTCATTACTTGATAATTGTTACGGTTGAACCATTTGCACCAGGAATCGATCCTTTAATGATCAAGAGATTCTTGTCTGCAATTACCTTTAAAATTTGAAGGTTTGACATCTTACGTTGTTTGTTACCCATTTGTCCGGCCATGCGCATTCCTTTGAATACACGTGCTGGATAGGAACAAGCACCGATTGAACCTGGTGCACGAAGACGGTTGTGCTGACCGTGAGTAGCTTGCCCTACACCACCAAAACCGTGGCGACGAACAACCCCTTGGAAACCTTTACCTTTAGTGGTTCCGGTTACGTCAACGAATTCTCCTTCTTCAAAGATGTTAACTTCAATGGCATCACCCAAATTCGCGGCGTCAAAGCCTTTGAATTCAACCAATTTGGCTTTTGGAGCCGTGTTTGCTTTTTTGAAATGACCTTTCAATGCATTGGGGGTGTTCTTCTCTTTGCGAGCACCGAATCCCAACTGAACTGCATCGTAACCATCCCTGTCTTGTGTTTTCACTTGCGTTACAACACAAGGACCAGCTTCAATAACTGTGCATGGCAATGATTTGCCCTCAGCACTAAAGATGCTAGTCATCCCGATTTTGCGTCCAATAATTCCTGGCATATACTAGTTGTTAAAAAATTACACTTTAATTTCTACGTCAACTCCACTTGGAAGCTCTAGCTTCATAAGGGCATCTACAGTTTTTGAAGAACTGCTGTAGATATCCATGAGGCGCTTATAAGCACACAATTCAAATTGTTCACGTGCCTTTTTGTTCACGTGTGGTGAACGTAGGACTGTGTAAATTCTTTTGTGTGTAGGAAGTGGAATTGGACCGCTTACTACTGCTCCTGTAGATTTAACTGTTTTTACGATTTTCTCTGCTGATTTATCGAGCAAATTATGATCGTATGATTTTAATTTTATTCTGATTTTTTGGCTCATCTGCTTAACTTTTTATGCTTTGACTTAACCTTTTGATTTTGCTACTACATCATCTGAGATGTTTCTTGGCGCTTCAGCATAGTGTGAAAACTCCATAGAAGAACTTGCACGACCTGAAGTGATGGTACGTAATTGTGTAACGTAACCAAACATTTCTGATAATGGAACGTCAGCTTTCAAAACTTTCGCACCATTGCGGTCATCCATTCCTTTCATCATACCACGACGACGGTTGAGGTCACCAACGACATCACCCATGTTTTCTTCAGGGGTAACTACCTCTAATTTCATGATTGGTTCAAGAAGGATCGGGCTACAGTTTTTCAAAGCAGCACGGTAAGCCATCTTGGCACACAATTCAAATGATAAAGAGTCGGAGTCAACGTTATGGTAAGAACCATCAATTAATTCTACAACTAATGCATCAATTGGGAAGCCAGCCAATACACCATTTTTCATGGAATCTTTGAAGCCTTTTTCAACTGAAGGAATAAATTCACGTGGAATGTTACCACCTTTGATGCTATTAATGAATTCTAGACCAGTTTTCTCTTCGTTGGTTTGAGCTGAAATCTTAACGTAGATGTCGGCAAATTTACCACGACCACCTGATTGTTTTTTGTAAACTTCGCGGTGATCAGTGCTACCAGTGATTGCTTCACGATAGGCAACTTGAGGAGCACCTTGATTCACTTCTACTTTGAATTCACGCTTCAAACGATCGATGATGATTTCGAGGTGAAGCTCACCCATACCAGAAATGATTGTTTGACCTGTTTCTTCGTCTGTATTTACGCGGAACGTCGGATCTTCTTCAGAAAGTTTAGACAAACCAATAGAAAGACGATCTGTATCTGCTTGTGTTTTAGGCTCAATTGCCAAACCAATTACTGGTTCAGGGAAGTCCATAGACTCAAGAATGATAGGAGCGTTTTCAGCGCAAAGTGTATCACCAGTTTTGATGTCTTTGAAACCTACAACTGCACCGATGTCACCAGCTCCTAGTTCAGGAATTTGGTTTTGTTTGTTCGCGTGCATTTGGAAGATACGAGAAATACGCTCTTTATTGTCAGAACGCGTGTTTAATACGTAAGAACCCGCCTCTAGTTTACCAGAGTAAGCACGAACGAAACACAAACGACCAACAAATGGGTCAGTTGCAATTTTAAATGCCAAAGCAGAAAACGGCTCATCATAAGATGGTTTACGTGTAACTTCTTCGTCATTTTTTGGGTTTATACCTGTGATTCCTTCAACATCAAGTGGTGAAGGAAGGATTTCCATTACCATGTCAAGCATTGCCTGGACACCCTTGTTCTTAAATGAAGAACCACACATCATTGGTACAACTTTACCAGCGATGGTAGCCTGACGCAATGCATCTAGGATTTCACGCTCTGTCAATGAATTTTCATCTTCAAAGAATTTTTCCATTAGGCTTTCGTCAAATTCAGCAACTGCTTCAAGTAATTCTGAACGCAATTGACGCGCTTCGTCGACGATGTCGGCTGGAATTTCAACTTCTTGGAATGTCATACCCATGTCGTGCTCGTTCCAAACGATACCTCTCCAGTTGATCAAGTCAACCACACCTTTGAAGTTATCTTCTTCACCGATGTTGATTTGAAGTGGAAGCGCGTGGCTGCCTAACATTTCTTTTACTTGGCGACAAACCATTAAGAAATCTGCTCCTTG
>JBEDCS010000180.1:0-5189 GCA_041176605.1 Bacteroidota bacterium | reverse complement strand
GTTTTGGCAGCTAAATGAAATTCTAATTCGGCAAGTTGGGGCAATATACTGCGTTCTAGGCCGACCATGCCGCCCACAAATGCATTGACTAAAACCAGTAAACTAAATTGCTGCCAATTCTCTTTAAGACCGAGTTGCTGCGTCATTACATCAAAAGCAAGCCAATCGAGAAATAGATGAAGATACCGATGACATCATTGAGTGTGGTTACAAAAGGCCCGATGGCAAGCGCAGGGTCAATTTTGTAACGGTTCAAAATCATAGGGAATAAAGTGCCGAAAATCGCGGCAAATAAAATCACGGTAAATAGCGATAAACTCACTACAAAACCAAGATGCATATCTACAAAAACTGTGGCAACAAAGAAAATAAGGCTGGATAAAATGAAGCCGTTCATAAGGCCAACACTACCTTCGCGGATGAGCTTTGGCAAAATGCGGCCAAGATCTTTATCTCCGCGTGCTAAAGACTGCACAACAATCGCAGAAGATTGTACACCTACATTACCGCCCATTGCGGTAATCAAAGGGATAAAAAATGCCATAGCTGGAATTGCTGTAATGCTGTCTTCAAAATTTGAAATAACCTTGGCGCCAATGGTGCCACCCAACATGGCTAAAATGAGCCATGGTAAGCGAGAAAAGCTTACTTTCCAGAGTGCGGCGTCAGAATCTACTTTGTCTGAGATACCGGTTGCCATCTGGAAGTCCTTGTCGGCTTCTTCTTTGATGTAGTCTACGACGTCATCGAGGGTAATACGGCCTACAAGCTTATTTTGGTAATCCACTACCGGAACAGAAACGAGGTCGTATTTTTCCATGACTTTGGACACCAATTCAGCGGAGTCACTGGCCTTGACCGAAATGATTTTTTTACCTTGGTAAATGGAGCCAATTTTGGTGCGTGCGTTGGCAAAAAGAAGGCGTTTTAAAGAGAGCACACCTAATAAGTGGTCGTCGTCATCAACAACAAATATGTTGTAGACCTTTTCAACGTCTGCAGCTTGTTTGCGCAGTTCTATGATGGCTCTGTTCACGGGCCACTCTATGTTTGCCTGGAAAAACTCTTTTTGCATGAGCCCTCCGGCGGTGTCGTCGTCGTAGTTGAGGAGATCAACGATGTCTTCAGCAGCTTCGTCATCCTCCATCTGAGAGATGACTTCCTGAATTTTTTCATCCGGGAGCTCACTTAAGATATCGGCGGCGTCATCGGAGTCGAGGTTCTCGAGCTGATCTGCCATCTCTTTACTCGAGAGCGAGGCCAAGAAACGGTCTCGAACTTCTTCTTCAAGCTCCATCAAGATGTCGGCCTGCGTGTCTTCATCTACCATGAAGTAGATAAATTTGGCTTCGTCGTTGGTGAGTTTATCGAGAATTTCGGCAACTTCGGCGTAGTGCAATTCCAAGACTTGCTCTTGGATCCAAAGGCGGTCTTCCGCGACTATTTTTAGACGCAGTTCGGCAATAAATTCTTTGGTTAATTCAAAACGCACCGATTTCTTTTTGACAAAGATACGGAATTGAGCACCAAAGGTTTTACCTTAAGGTTAAGTTCTGGCTGAATTAGTCGTGGCAGAGCCCCTCTACCTCATGAAAGATGTCGTGGGCTTTTGTAATTTGCTCGAAAAGTTCGGCATTTTTGGCCGCTTCATTTTTAGCTGGTTTCTGTGCCAATTGGTGAATAGTCAAGCATTGTTTTTCGAGTCTAGTCAGTGCATCCTGAACCTTCGCATTATTGGCCACAACAGGTGGTGTAGAGTTTTTCAATAAAATGGCTTTGGCATAAAGCTCACCACTACGTGTACGCAAAGGCTCAAAATTATTTTCTTCAGCTGGATGAAATGTTTGGGCCATCACTTTATGAAAATCTTTGAGCGCCAGCCAGTTGTCTTTTTCAAGTTCTTTTAATAAAGGGTCATTTAATGCTGCCGCATATTTATCTGAAACAACTCCCCAATTGATCAAATTCCAAATTGCACCCAAGTAATCTCCTCTTTTGTTTTGATATTTCAAGTAATAAGCGTGTTCCCAAACATCGATGCCTAAAATCGGAATGCCGCGGTCTTTACTCACATCCATAATTGGATTATCTTGGTTTGCCGTGCTCACCACCGCTAATTTACCATCGGTACCTACCATCAGCCAAGCCCATCCACTGCCAAAGCGCGTAGAGGCAGCCTGATTAAGGAGTGTTTTGAGTGAATCGAGGCTGGTGTATTGATTGATAATAGCAGTTTGTAGTGCCGAAGAAATAGGCTTTTGTGCTGCTGTTGGTGCTAATATTTCCCAAAAAAGCGAATGATTGTAGTGCCCTCCTGCATTATTACGAATGGTTGCAGGTCTGAAACTTGCATACATGAGTAGGTTATTCATACTGATGTTTTCCATTGGTGTACCCGTGATTGCTTTATTGAGGTTGTTTACGTAAGCAGCATGATGCTTGTCGTGATGAATGACCATCGTTTGTGCATCGATAAACGGTTCGTAAGCATCTGTCGCAAATGGTAAATTTGGTAAGTTATAAACCTGAGCTATTGATATGAAGCTACATAAGGCAATGAACGGAAGTATAAAAAGTGCTTTCATGAGATTGATTTTGAATTGTAAAATTACCCTAACAGTTAACTACTACTTGTTAAAGGCTCGTTAAATGTTTTGTAAATCGACCATTCTCATGGCAATAAAGGCTTTTAATACGCGCTCACCAACATTAGGAACCTCGACATGAATCAGATAAATACCCGATGAAACCGGAATACCTGCATGATTGGTGAGGTCCCAATCTTGGAAGGTCATGGGGCTATCTTTTTTGATATTTCGGACTAACTTACCATTGGATGTATAAATACGAATCTGGCATTTTTCTGGCAAATTAGTAATCTTGATGCGGTTGTCGAGTTTGTTACGCTCATATTCAGAGAACGCATAGTAAGGGTTAGGGACAACGTTGATCATGGCCAATGCTTCTTTGAGCATGTCTTGAGATCCAACCTTAGTAGCGATGTCTTCCATCGACCAACCGTACATTGGTTTGCCCGCGTTTTCTCCGGAACCTACAAAGTTTTTGTATTCTTTGTTGACGCGCAGACGAATGGTTACATCTGTTGAAAGCAAGGTCTGGTCTGGGGCCAAAATTGGGTATGAAATCCAAGATAAAGAACCATAGAGTTCACGTTTAGCTGAAGAGCTTCCACCTTCTACTTCAAGATACTTGTTGTAAACAAAGTTCGTATTGATATTGGTACCTTCTGATGGTACATATGCCGGGAAGTTAAAACCAGAACTAAAGCCGTTGGTGCTCGCTTGGTTGTAGCTAAATACATAGATTGGATGCATACCACCCATGAGTGGTGTGCCTACGTTGCTTACTAAGCGGTCTGTTGGGTTCCAGATCATGTCGGCACCGTTTTCACCACCTAAGAAAGAGTTCTCTCCGAAGGCCATGTAAAGGCGTGCACCAGACTCGAGGTCTACAGCATAGCCCGGGAACCAACCCATACCTGTTGTTGCTGTACCGTCAGGGTTGCCGTTTTGGTCAACACTTGGGCTCTTGCGTAGGGCTCCTGGTAGCGCACCTCCTACATTGAGTGCTGGATTGCGGCCAAGTTCTACAACTGGGCAGCGCGTCCAAAGGCTCTTGTCAGAGGTCAAGACGATATTCACACTAGGTAAGAATGAAATAGATGCATTGAGTTTACTAGAACCTGAGAAGGTTCCTAAGTATGCCAATGGCATGTAATCAGCTTGGTAACCCACCAAGCGGTGCGGTGCAATGATGCCTTCCAAGACACGCTCGTAAGCTTGTGTAGGGTCTGCACCTACTTCGTCTGGGTAATTACATGGGTTTTGGTAAGTTGGACCATCAGGTAAACACTCATAGGCAGCATCGTTTGGATCTGTTTCTGGGGTGTAGTCGCCTGAACGAATCCAGTTTGTCGGGAAAAATGCGTCGTTGTCTTTCACACCAGTTAACCAGCGCTTAGAAGAATCTTTGAACTCCATGCTTGCTTCAAACGTAGAAGCATACTTAGAGGCCAAGTTGCCTATACCTGAATATTTCGTTTGGAAGATTTGAACAGAGATACCCCATTGTGGGATGATTTGCTCGTTGTCTGAGGCAATGGTGCGCTCGGAGCTCACAGAATCAATAGGCGTGGCATCGCCTTTGTTGGCATAGCGGTAAATGACCCAACTAGCAGTATCGGCACTATTGCCGATGTTTGGCGCAGTGTAGTCGCGGAATTTACACTCAAAGTAGCCGTTAGCTAAGTTCAATGGATCCACCACTTTGATGTTTACAGGCCCTGCACCGTAGTCATAAGTTGGGTTGGCCATGTAACCGTCGTTTAAGATGGTTTTTAAAGACTCATCTGTTAACTCTAAGCTGCGGTTGCCATTGCCATAACCGTCAAGGCGTGTGATGCGTGGTGAAGAACCATAAGCAACCAACTGTGCCGTACCGCCTGCCTCTGGCATTGGGTTGTGTGGGATCACTTCAATGACTTTGATTTCACCGACTGCGGCTTTTCGGCTGGCAATATAGCGCTTCTTTTGACCATCCAATGAAAGCGGATCGTTTGGTGAATAGTCTTTGTAATTGTTGTGGGCGTAGGCAATGGCCATGTAATAGTAGCGCTTGAAATTGACTAACTTTTTATCGCCTTGTGCAAATTGATCTGTTTTGATTTGAAAACTATGTTGGATGCCCTTGTCTTCGCCATTGACCCGAAGCACAGGAATAGAGGCATTGAGTTCATCGCTGAATTCAAAATTGATGATTTTTCCAATACCATCTTTGACGTCGCACTGCGCTACAAGGCGTGCTTGATCAGGGTCTTGTAATTCTGAGCTAGAAACTTTCGCATTGGCCAATTGAAAGATTTGATATCCTTGGAAATTATAGGTTTTGTCGGCATTAGGGTCTGGGGCCACAATGAACGGATCAAACTCTTCGTAAGCTTCTTTGTAATTGTTAGAGTTCACCGGATTAGAAAGCATTAATATGACTTCATTGGCCAATTCTTGCGACTGCACCTCTGGGGCATGAGGCCCGTCAAGTACTTTGAAGCAGTTTTCAAAAAGCGCTTGGGCTTTGTCATCGGCACGGCGCAAAGTTTCTACAGAAGCAAATGGATCACCCGCACCTGAGCGCGCCCAAACAACACCAACGGTAATATTATTGACCGCCCC
>JBEDCS010000179.1:0-5578 GCA_041176605.1 Bacteroidota bacterium | reverse complement strand
TTGTCTGAAGATGGGTCCTGCTCTTTTTGGATGTATTCTGCATCAGCATAAAAGTTTTTATAGCTCATTTTGATGCGACCACCATAGGCTCCGACATTTTGAGGAAGTATCCAATCTGGGTTATCATCTTCTTGAAATTTACTCACAAATGAAGCGCCTAAAACAACATCTAAAGGCGAGTCTTTCATGGATTGAATGCCTTCATTGAGGTGAAATTCTCCATCGATACCTCTTACCAAACCTGCTCCATGAATGATCTGACCCTGTTGAAACGACAAGCGTTGTGTGCCATACACTCCTTTGAGAATCCAGCCTTTTCCAGGTCGGACAATTACACGAACACCATCTAACAAGTTGTCATAGCCTAAGTTGCGGTCTTCGTAGGTGCGCAATGCTAGGCCTGTTCCAAATTGCTCATAAAACGTCCCTAAAGTAACGTCTACAAAATCATTTTGATAACCGACATAACGCATTCCGATACCTGTGCCATCGAAGCGATTAGGATAACCTTGTATTCTTGGCAAATAAGACTCTACGCGCATACCTGCTTTGAAATTTCCTTGCGTATAAAACACATTCATGTAAGAGTTGATCAAACCTTTTTGAATAGGTTGTTTGGCATTGATCACGGTGTCTTCGTTGAGGTACTGGAAGGTGGTTTCCATATTTCCAGTGATATTGCCTTGGGCTTGTGCCAAACTGAACGCACATGTGAGCCCAAAGAGGGTCAGAAAGTATTTCATGGGTTTATTTTCCGCTCAATTTGAGCAATTCTTGATACAATTTTTCTTCATCACCTGGTGCGTAATTGTTGTGCGAATAAACAATGTTTCCGTCCTTATCAACAAGAAAAGTATGTGGTACATTATTGACACCCATCGCTCTTTTGAAGTCCCAATTTGGATCCATCAAAACTACGTAATCCCATGCTTTTCCATTTACATATACTGGGACTTGGCTTTTGGTTTTTTCATCATCAATGGCAACGGCAACAAGTGTTACACCTGTCTCTTCAACCCAATCAGCATAAAGCTCGTGTACAGTATTGAGCTCTTTTTTACAAGGTGCACACCAAGTAGCCCAAAAACTAATAATTACAGGGCCGTTAGCGGTTAATTCAGCCGTATTCACAGCCTTGCCTTTCATATCAACTAATTTTACTGAAGGGACTTTTTTTGCTGTGTTCGCTTCAACATTGGCATCTTGAGCAGTGACTTGAAGGGATAAAAAGACTGCAAATAGTGAAAATAGAATGTTTTTCATGTTTGAATTTTTGAGTGGTTGACAAATATCTTGCCGAATTCAAAAGTATAAAAAAAGCAGCGATGGAAAAAATGGCTTAAATTTTGTACACTGCGATGAAAACCTTATTTTTGAACAAATACGACATTTATACATGAAAGCCTTATTTCTCTCCATTTTCCTTTCCCTAAGTCTTTTAGCCTTGTCACAAGATGGTATCGTTATTCATCTTGACGGGCAAACAGCCGATATCTCAGGTCAAGCACATACAGTTGCCGTCACTAGTGGCGCAGCATTCGATATTCAGTTTCATGTCATTAATGAAACCGGTCAAAATGTAAATTGGCGAGTTTCTCGCAAAAAACTTGTTATTCCTAACAACTGGAACGAACAACTTTGTTGGGGGCACGCCACTGATCCATTCGGAGGAACATGTTATTCATCTTCTCAAATGAATTCTAATCCTTGGACAACCCCAGCCAATCAAGGTGCTGTTGCATTACTGCCATCAGAATACGCTAAACTCAAAATCACCACTGACCCTGAAGATAATGCTTACGGCCAAGCACATTACCGTTATTACATTACTGCGAACGGGCTTTCTTTGCTAGATTCAGTTGACCTCATCGTTGACTACACTGCTAGCCTCAAGCCTGTAGTTAAAGAAGAAATCAGTATTTCAGTGGCTCCAAATCCTTCTACAGAATACGTCAATATTCAATTTACCGGAACAGAGCAATTACAACTTAAAATGATGGATGCTTTGGGCAATGTCATTTCCCGAGAAGTACTTTACGGAAATCGCAAGCTAAATGTAAGTGACCTCAACAGTGGCGTTTATTTTTTGGTTTTTGAAGCCCCTGGTTCCAAATCCATTACACGCAAACTAGTTGTCAGACACTAATGTCCAAACGCAAACCCAAGCACACCCCCAACGAAGCACCCCGAAAGAAAGCTGGCATCACCAGTCTTGTCATGCGCGTTTTCGAGCAAAACCCAGGTGTTGAGCTCACTCACAAACAAATTGCAACACTTCTTGATGCCCGTGACCCCCGTTCCAGACAAGTAGTTTTTGACTCCTTATCTGTTTTAGCCTCAAAAAAAGCAATCCAAAGAATCAATCACCACACCTTCAAACTAGGTGAAGCAAACCACCCACTCGAAGGAACAATATCTGTCACTCAAAAGGGTGCCGGTTTTGTTACGGTTGAAGGGTACGAAAAAGACATCTATATTTCCCCAAGCAATATCGGACAAGCCTTAAACGGAGACAAAGTAAAAGTCCGAGTTTTTAAAAAGGGGCCTAGTCGCGATGAAGGTGCAATTACACAAGTTACCGAAAGAGAACGTGTTCAGTTTGTAGGTACCATACAGATTCGTCAGAATGACGCCCTAATGGTACCCGACAATGCGAGGTCCGGAATCGAAATAAAAATTCCAACTGAAAAACTCAATGGCGCCCAACAAGGTGAAAAAGCCTTGGTAAAAATTACCGTTTGGCCACAATCTTCCAGCCGACCATATGGCGAAGTAATTGTGCGGCTTGGTAAGTCAGGCAACAACGAAACCGAAATGCTTTCGATTCTTTATAATCAAGGCATTAATCCTGTTTTCCCAGAGGCCGTAATGCATGAAGCAGAGCAAGTTGGTCTTGAACTCGATGCACAAGAAGTAGCTCAACGCCGAGATTTTCGTCCTATTTTAACATTTACTATAGACCCATTCGACGCCAAGGATTTTGACGACGCCATCTCATTTGAAACCCTTGAAAATGGACATATTCAAGTTGGTGTTCATATCGCTGACGTAAGTCATTATGTGCGTCCAGGATCTGCGATGGATCAAGAAGCGCTCTTGCGCTCTAACTCTGTTTATTTAGTAGATAGAGTGGTTCCTATGCTACCCGAACAGCTCAGTAATTTGGCTTGTTCCTTGCGTCCCCACGAAGATAAATTCGCTTTCTCTGCTGTTTTTGAAATCGATGAAAAAGGTAAAATACATCAAGAATGGTTCGGTAAAACGGTTATTCATTCAGACAGACGCTTTACCTATGAGGAAGCACAAGAAATTCTGGAAGGAAATGACGGTGATCACGCAGAAGAACTCAGAAAACTAGATGCCCTCGCCAAATATTACCGAAATCAAAGACTTAAAAACGGTGCGCTCAGTATTGAATCCGAAGAACAAAGATTCAAACTAGACGAAAATGGCAATCCAACCGGTGTGGTCATCAAAACGTCTAAAGACGCACACAAGCTCATTGAAGAATTCATGTTGTTGGCCAACAGAAAAGTTGCAGAAAGACTTTCTCCAAGAAAAAAAGGCGAAGAGAATTTTCCGATGGTTTACCGCGTACACGATACACCCGACCCTTCAAAAATGCAACTCTTTGCAGTTTTTATCGAAAAATTCGGCCATAAGGTCGATATCCACGACCCATTGAACATCGCCAAAAACCTCAATGAATTGTTTGAAGAAATTCGCGGTGAAAATGAATTTTCATTGGTGCAATCCATGGCTATTCGCTCAATGGCTAAAGCCAGTTATGACACCGTTAATATTGGGCACTACGGCCTGGCTTTCAAGCATTATACACACTTTACGTCACCTATACGTCGTTACGCAGATTTAGTGGTACATCGGATTCTACAAGAAGACCTCACTACCCGAAAACATAAATATGGAGCAGAACTAGGATCTATTTGCCAACGGATTTCTAAAAATGAACGCAAAGCTGCCGAGGCCGAGCGCGAATCAACGAAGTATTTCCAAGCGGTTTATGCCCATGACTTCGTTGGTGAAGTATTTGAAGGCACCATTTCAGGCATTGCCGAACACGGCATGTTTGTACGCATGGATGACATCTATTGTGAAGGGATGGTTCCTATGATGGCTATACCGGGTGACCGCTTTTATTTTGACCAAGAAAAATTCCAAATTGTCGGCGCCAAAACAAAGCGCACATTTCAATTTGGCGACCGCGTTAAGGTAAAAATTGATCAGGTAAGCACGCGCAAAAGGCAGATCGATCTAGATTTAGTCGTTTAGTACAGGAAGTTATTGTAAGGATACCTTACTTTAAAAATTTCCTTGACCTCATGATACAATACTTCGCGCAATTCTTCGACATTCTGTTTGTCAGTCGCTGAGATGAATACACATTTGGTCTTACCCATTTTTGACATCCATGATTTTTTCAAAGATTCAAGTGTCCGAATATCTTCTTCTGGTTCGTTGAGGTCTGCTAATGGCGGTTGATAAGCATCTATTTTATTGAATACAATGATGGTAGGTTTCTCGGTTTTGTCAATTTCATTGAGTGTTTCATTGACCACTTCGTAATGTTCTTCAAAATTAGGGTGTGCAATGTCTAGAACATGTACGAGTAAGTCGGCTTCGCGGACCTCATCTAGTGTGGACTTAAAAGACTCCATTAATTGTTGAGGTAATTTTCTTATGAAACCTACCGTATCAGTGAGCAGTAAGGGCATGTTGTCAATGACAACTTTTCGAACTGTTGTATCTAGTGTTGCAAAAAGTTTGTTTTCAGCAAAAACATCTGACTTAGACAATAGGTTCATGATGGTGCTTTTCCCAACATTGGTATAGCCCACTAAAGCAACGCGTACCAACTGGCCTCTGTTGCTTCTCTGAACCGTCATTTGTTTGTCTATCTCTCGCAAGCGCTCTTTCATCAGTGCAATACGCTGCTGGATGATCCGACGGTCTGTCTCAATTTGAGACTCACCAGGACCACGCAAACCGATACCTCCTTTTTGCCTTTCGAGGTGGGTCCACATACGGGTAAGACGAGGCAACATATATTGTAATTGAGCCAACTCGACTTGAGTTTTTGCATGAAAAGTTCGGGCACGACTCGCGAAAATGTCAAGAATCAAGATAGTCCTGTCTAACACTTTACATTCAAGCTCCCGTTCTATATTTCGCAACTGAGAGGGGCTCAATTCATCATCAAAAATGATCAATTCGATGTCAAGTGCTTTCATGTATTGCTTGATTTCTTCAAGCTTCCCGCTACCAACATAGGTGCGAGGATTTGGAAAAGGTAATTTTTGGAAGAACTTCTCGACAGTGATTGCACCGGCAGTTTCTGCCAAAAACTCGAGTTCGTCGAGATGTTCTTGCGCCACTTCCTCTGTAACATCAGAGGTAATTACACCAACGAGTATACAACGCTCCTCTACGGCATCAACTGTAACGTGTCCTTCCATTATTTGCGCAAGCCTTTTATATGTTGGGCAACAAGATTAATGTTTTCTTGGGTTTCAAGAAGTGCTTGCATGGGTGGCATTGCATTCTTCCCCTTTTTAATCAT
>JBEDCS010000178.1:0-17630 GCA_041176605.1 Bacteroidota bacterium | reverse complement strand
AAACTTATGGTTGGTGCGTTGACATTCAATGTTACTTGCAATGTATCTGAGCCACAAGAATCGGCAACGATAACGCTAAAGGTTGTCGTGCTGGAAATAGTAGCAGTAGGTTCGGCAATATTGGGATTGTCTAATACGTTTGCAGGGCTCCAGCTGTAGGTGCTGCCGCCGTAGGCCTCGAGTTGGTAGGAGTCACCGGGGCAGATGGTGGCAGTTGGTTGAATGGCGCCAGCAGTAAAGGACCCGATATTGACCGTTACAATAACAGAATCTGGGGTAAAGCAACCTGTAGAATCATAGGCAACCAAAAGAACGTCGTAGGTGCCGGGTGTGGTGTAGGCATGGATGGGCTCATAGGCATTTGAGGTGTTGCCGTCGCCAAAATCCCAAAAGAAGGAGTTTGCATTTTGTGAATTGTTATCAAAGAATACACTTTGAGGAATGCAAATAAGTGGTGCAGGCTGAGCAGCAATTGCCTCGATCGTACTCAGTTCAAATTTAAAACACGCAAGGTTACAGTTGGAACTTTGATTGGTTGGGGACCATACCCCAGGTGTGCTTGTAAAACCAAAGTCATTGCCACCACAAGCCCCACAAACAGCGTGGTAAATTCTGCCTTGATTGTCAAAACGGCTGGTGCCGCCATCTACGTGGTTTGAGCTGCTATTTAGCCCACCCATAAATGTGGCGTATTTCAAAGCACTGGCATCTTGATCCAGTACTGCGATATAAAAATTAGACCCATTTGTATTCAACTGATAGGCATCAAGTGTAACAGGAAAATTGTTGGTAGTTGAAAAAGAAGCTTGCCCATAAAGTTGATTGAGTTGACCTCCCCAACCAGCCAAATAGATATCATAACAATCGGAAATCAGAAAGGCAGTAGGGGATAATTCTACATTTCCTGTACCTGCGCCAATCATGGTTGTCCAGCTGATATTGGCGAGGTCAGTGCTGTATTTTCTGATGAATTGCCCAGAGTTGGCATTGCCGTAACATCCGGGGCTTATGGCCCAAGCTGATTGAGATTGCCCGTAAACATAAACCCCATTATTTACGTCTGTTCTTACGAAATAGGTTTGATCATATTCAGCCTGTCCCATATAAGTGCCTGATTGCAAAGCACCGCTAGCTGAATTGATGCGCAATGCATAACCATCTGCACTTCCGCCATTGAAAGTAAGGTCATTGCCACCACTTATTGGAAGAGAAGAAGAGGTTGTACCGCCAGCTACATAGACACTTCCATTGCTGCCCGTTGCGATGGAGTTGCCAGATTCTGAGCCACTTCCGCCAAAATAGCTACTCCAAAGAAGCTGTGATAAATTGTTATTGAGTTTGAAGACTACGGCATCTTGAGTGCCATTTAGTGTAGCTTGAAAAGCATTGGCAGTTGGGAAGTTTGAGGAAGTTGTAGTACTCGATACATAGACGTTTTGATTGGCGTCCAGTACAATTTCGCCTCTGAATTGGTCTCCGTAATTGTAAAATAAACTCGCTGAATTGAGGCCATCTGTGCTAGATCCGCCCACGTAAGTAGATGCAAGTAGTGATGTTCCGGCAGCATTGAATCGGGCAATATAGATATCTGAACCGTTAAATTCTAAGGAGTTTTGCAATTGATAAGGCCCTCCGTTAAAACTGTTGTCATAGGAACTGCCTGCCATTGGGAAATTTGTAGAAGAGGTGACGCCGTAAACAAAAAGTTCTCCGTTGGGCGCACAAACAATACTGTGTGGGGTTTCATTTCCTGAACCACCAAGATATGTGGAGTAAAGAAGAGCGGTTCCGGTTGCATTGAACTTTGTAATGGATACGTCCATCGGAAAGGAACCCGTGCCTGCATTGTAGCTGGCGTCGAATGCGCCTACTGTGGTTGGGTATCCTGACCCGAAAACGATTCCTCCACCAAATAAATTGCCATTGACGTCTGGTGTAGCTGTAAAACCCCAGTTGTCTACAGGTGAACCAGTAAACGTTGAAAAGGTCAAACTTGGGTCAATGTAAAGTGGAAGGCTTGGGTCATAACCCTCGCCGAGGATGAAATCAATTTGCCCATTTTTGCTGGTCCAATGAATGGGCACTTCTAATTTATCTCCGTTAGCGTTAATGTTCCAGGCTAAAGGTTTCGAATAGGAAATTTCACCAAAACGATGTTGGAGCCTTAAGTTACCATGTGCATCTATCCAAACAGAATCGGCACCTTGTATCTGGAAAGCAAACTGACAGATATCTCCCTGAGCAGCAAGCTCTAAGTGAAATGACAATTGGTTGTTTTCCGTTAAATAAATGAGTTTTCCGTCTTCAAAATAGTTGGGGTCTATTAACGAAGTATAGCCTCTAACTCCTGATTTCCAATCTGAGGGGTCGTTTCCAATGAAATAGTTGTGGTAATGGCTGCTTGAGTCTTTTGCTTCAAAATGGGCGTTTTGCCCGTGCTTAAAAATATGTTTGATACATTGATACTGACCCAATTCATCGTGATCCTTGACATCGTGCTCTGCGGCTTGATGATCATGATGTGTAGCGTTCGATAAGAAAAAGGTGAGCCCTTCATTTTCGATGTAAACGCGCCCACTTGAAAGGGGAAGGTTGTATAAAATACGGTCATCCCATTGACCTTTGTTTGGATACATCCAGACCTTCTGTGCGAAGGAAAAATGCACCCAACCAAATAGCAGGAATAAACGTAATAAAAGTTTCATGTTCTTAGTAAAATTAACACATTCGCTACCAAACTCAAAACTATAAACTAATTGAGGCCCATAAGGTTGCCAAAACGTTATAAAAAATTGCGATCAAACATAAAATATGTTTTATTTGTACTCTCATTATTTCTCTTTCTTATGATGTCTAAAGTATTATTGATTCTTTCTATCCTATTGATTTCTAATGAAGCGCTTGCCCAAGATTACCTGCGACTTCAAATTCCAGTGAATAATGGGGAGCTCAAAATATTATCAGACCTCGGGGTAGCCGTCGATCACGGAATTTACAAAGAGGAAAAATTCTTTATCTCTGATTTTTCGAGCGCTGAAAAAGCTATTATGGATCAGCAAGGTATTGCCTACGAAATTTTAATTGCAGATATAGAGCAATACTATGAAACCATTTTAAATCAGGAAGAAAAGCCACAAGAAACCAACGAAAAAAATAGCAGTTGTGGGAGTACAACGAATTCTAATCCCTTGGCAAACCCAGCAGCACCAACTCATTTCAATTTAGGCACAATGGGTGGCTACTTGAAATATGAAGAATTACTGGCTGAATTAGATGAAATGGCTGCATTGTATCCAAATTTAATTACCGTAAAGGCCCCTATTTCAAACTTCTTAACCTATGAAAACAGGCCAATATATCACGTAAGAATTTCGGACAACCCCAATCTAGACGAAGCCGGCGAACCCAAAGTTTTATACACTGCAATTCATCATGCCCGCGAACCAATGAGTTTGATGGAAACTGTATTTTTCATGTGGTACGTTTTGGAAAATTATCAAAGTAATCCCGAAATACAGTATATCGTAGACCACCTACAGCTGTACTTCGTTCCGTGTATCAACCCTGATGGTTATGTATATAATCAAACTACAAATCCGAATGGTGGTGGCATGTGGCGTAAAAACCGCAGGTTAAATTCTGGCGGCTCTTATGGTGTAGATCTCAATAGAAATTATGCTTATGGTTGGGGAACAACCGGAACCAGTACCAATCAAAGTAATGATACTTATTGCGGTACGGCCCCATTCTCAGAAAAAGAAACCCAGGCAATGCGCTGGTTGGTTCAAAACAATCATTTTATTACAGCGTTCAATGCCCATACATATGCCGAAGACATCCTGTTCCCGATAGGCACAACCAATGCTGAATTTGCAGATCACCACGACTATTTTCAGACCTGTACCAACCATATGGTAGAATTCAACGGCTACACACCAATGAAAAGTTCTGGCTTGTATCCGGCTTCTGGTGATTCCGATGATTACATGTACAAACTCGATATCGGTATTGGTCAAAAAGACACCATGTTTGTGCACACCCCTGAGGTCGGTACGGCATTTTGGCAGCCTCAATCAGAAATTATTCCGACATGTCAAGGCATGTTCTTTCCTAATTTGATTTTGGCGCATCTTGCTGGTCGTTATGTATTAGTCAAAGATCAAGATCCGAGCTCAGTTATCACATTATCGGGCAATTTCACTCATGAAGCCACAAGACTAGGTAGAGAAGCAGGTCCGGTAACTGTGAGTATTCTTCCTTTACAAAATATTACAAATGTGGGTCCTGCGGTTGTTCATGACCTAGCTATTCAACAAAGTGCAGATGCCTTGATCAGTTATACCTTGCCGTCAACGCTTCAATTTGGTGATACCATTAAGTACATTTTACAAACCGATAATGGCTTTTGGCAAAGGAACGACACAATCATTAAAATTTTCGGAGCATATAACATTTTAACTGTTGAAGACGCCACGGATCCAAGTTTATGGACGGGTAACTGGAATACCACTTCAACTACCTACGTATCAGCTAGTAAATCTTTTACGGATACTCCTACAGGAAATTATTCGAACAATGCCAATACGACGTACACCTATACTCCTACTATCGATTTGACCAATAAAGGCGCAGCAAAAATTACGTTTTGGTGCAAATGGGATATCGAAGCGGGTTATGATTTTACGCAATTTCAAGTTTCAACAGACAATGGTCAAACTTGGGTAGCACAGTGCGGCAATTATACGGTTTTAGGAACTTCAGGAAACGGAAGTGTTCAGCCTGCAAACAAACCACTTTGGGATGGTGTCCAGACAGATTGGGTTCTTGAAGAAATCAATTTGAGCGATTACCTCGGGCAAGTCATCAAGGTACGCTTTCAATTAAGAGCTGATGGTGGCACAAGAAAAGACGGTTTTTATTTCGATGATTTTACCATTTCAGCTAATGAAATCGATAGCACATCAGTGCAGCATTTACCAAAAAATCCGCTTTCAATCATACCTAATCCGAACAATGGGGAATTTATAGTAAAAGGATTGGCAGCGCATGCCGCTTATGAAATTGAGGATGCAAGCGGTAGAAAAATACAAGAAGGCGTTTTAGACGGCATCAATGCTAGTTTCGACCTTCATGAAAAAGCAGGCGTTTACTTTTTAAAGACAAAAATCGATGACCAACTTTTACGCGTCAAAATTATTATACTCGATTAAAGTAAAATAAACTGATTGATTTTATCGATGTAGGCCTGATAACCAGCTACAAAAGGGGTGGTTTCATGTTCGCCACCCGGAACTAAATAAGCCTCCTTGTACCCTTGTGTTTTGTTATCATAAACAGGCTGTCCATGGCTCTTCACCGTCAGAAATGAATCGGCTTCACCATGGATCCATAGTAATGGAATGCTAATTTTCTTAATCTCTGTGGCATTATCAATCTTTAGATCGACCAAAAAAGAACCGGGCATGGAAAGCAAAGCGGCATCTTGAATCATGACTTCTGCCGAGGCAAATGGTGCCTCTAAAATCAACTTGCTTGGTTCTAATGCATATTCAGTAGGATGCGCAGCAACTTCACAAGCGGCAGCCGAACCCAACGAGAACCCAAATATGACAAATCGCTCCTTTTGAAGACCTTGGTCTTTTAGCCATTGAATGGCTGTTGCTGTAGTGCGGTACATATTTTCTTCAGAAGCCTTGCCTTCAGACAATCCAAAACTTGGGTAGTCAAACATCAGTACGCCATAGCGCCCAAGACCGCCTGTATTGGCATAAAGTTTTTGTCGTGGCCAATAAAAATCCATGTGATCTTTGTTGCCGTGGCAATACAAAATAACTGTATCGGTAGTAATGCTATTGATGTCGCCTACATAAATGGCACTCATTTTAGCAGGCCCCTCTTCGAGTTCGACATCAAGCTGAAATTGATGAACCATTGATTCAGGAACACTGAATTGCCCAGCTAAATCGAGGGTAAGTTCGCCAGCGTAAGCATCTAACTGATAACTTTCAATTTGACTTGGGTTAAATAAGAATCCGTCAAGGCGCTTTCTACAAGAAAAAAGGCTCAAGGAAATGAAGAATATAAGGGCGATTTTTTTCATGTTATAAGCGATAAGTGATACCGAAATAGAGGCCCGTTGCCCCGCGATTTTGCAATAAACTAGGATAAGGCACCACAATATTTTCATTAGAAGATAGTGGTGCTAACATTTTGACTTCGGCTTGAAAAGTCCATTTTGGTCTGATCCATTGGTGGCCTAATTGTAAATTGGGAATCCAAAGTTGTTCGTTTGGCCTACCTTGTGATTCAACCTTATAGAAATCAAACCAATTGCTGATCCCGGCATAAAAGAAATTGTAGTTGCGGTGGTATACCGTACACATTTTATCGAGGTGCTCGGGCTTCCATTGTCGGCCATATTTGAAATAATAATTACCATCGAGTTGAGGCCAAAGGCGGTTTGCACCCGTATAAAAATCAAGTAAAAAATTGGCATTTAACTGGGCTGATACGCCCATTCGGTCATTGCTCCATAATTTTTGAGAAGCGCCGAGTTCAAATTGTCCTACGCCAAAAGCAAGGGAAGTCGTTTGGATAGCCCCCATGATGGTCGTTTGATCTGTCAACCCACGACCATAACCAATGGACGTGAACGGAATAGGGATTGCACCAATACCGGGAACTTTTGCAACGGGCCCGCCAAAATGACCAGTAATTACTTGCTCTCCTTTTTTCAAAGGTTCGACAAAACGGGCGGGTGCGCAAGACCACAAAAGGACGAGGCTAGAAATTAGAAAAAGTAGAATTCGCATCTCCAAATATAAAAAGATTAACCATCCAAATTCCTTACCTTTGTGGTATGTCTGGTTCGAGTTATGGTCAAATCTTTAAGCTCACCACCTTTGGAGAGTCTCATGGTGTTGCCATTGGCGGCATTATTGAAGGTTTCCCATCTAACTTTGCACTCGATTTAGCTGCAGTTCAGCAGGCACTTGACAAAAGACGCCCTGGACAGTCAGGTTTGGTTTCACCACGAAATGAAAAAGACGAGCTTGAAATTCTTTCAGGAATTTTCGACGGAAAAACCACCGGCAGCCCGATCGCATTTTTAATCAAAAACCAAGACCAACAATCCAAGGACTACCAGCAGCTCAAAGATACATTTAGGCCTTCCCACGCAGACTACACTTACCAACAAAAATACGGCAACCGCGACCACCGAGGTGGCGGACGCAGCAGTGCACGTGAAACTGCATGCAGGGTTGTTGCTGGTGCCATCGCCGCACAAGCACTGCAAAAATTGGGTGTGAAAGCGTCTACTTTTGTGGATCAAATAGGAGCTATTCAATTTCAGAGCCAACAATGGTTTAGCACTGAGCAAATCGAAGTATCTCCCTTGCGTTGCCCTGATTCAGTTATATCTGCCCAAATGCAAGCCCTTGTTAAAGAAATGCAGCAAAATGGTGATACCATTGGGGGTTCAGTAAGATCGGTCATTGAAGGTGTGCCAGCAGGTTGGGGCGAGCCAGTTTTCGATAAATTACATGCCGAACTCGGCAAAGCAATGCTTTCTATCAATGCCGTGAAAGCTTTTGAAATTGGAAGCGGTTTTGCAGCTATTCAAATGAAAGGTTCTGACCACAACGATCAATTTTTACCCGATGGACAAACCGTAACCAATCATTCAGGTGGTATTCAAGGCGGTATCTCAAACGGGATGCCTATTTCGTTTAGGGTTGCTTTTAAGCCTGTTGCAAGTATCGCTCAAACCCAAGAAGTTTTGGCTAAAGATGGTCAGCTCAAAGAATTGGCCATTCAGGGGCGCCATGACGCTTGTGTGGTGCCAAGAGCAGTCCCGATTGTAGAAGCGATGGCCCACATCGTCCTTTTTGATTTTTATTTAAGACAACAACGCAATACTTTATTTATATGATTCAACGCATTCAAACCGTTTACTTTATTATCGTCATGGTGCTTTTATCAACACTGCTTTCGGGTGTTGAAATTTTTGGTTTCACGGCTCTAAAGAATTATTTTTCATATTCGGTTTATGGCATTCAAAGTTTTAAATCTGAGGTAAATGCGCCGTTAGGAAAAGCGGAAAATATCCAAGGTTCCATCTTGTTTTACTTCGTAATTGCCTACGTATTGTTCGTTTATTTGGCATTGATGTCCTACAAAAACTTAAAAAGACAATATAAGTTGACGCGTTTGGCTCTGCTCATCTATTTTGTCGGCTTAGTTTCTCTTTTACTTTTAGCGACGCTTGGTCTTTTAGTCAAAGGGGCAGTTGGCATCGAACTTGGGGTCGGATATTACATCAGCGTTGTTGGTTTGCCACTTATTTATTTTGCTTTTAAAGGTGTAAAAAAAGACAAAGAATTACTTGAATCTTTAGACCGCCTGCGTTAATCCTATGAACTTTCTTTCCGTCGAACAACTCACCAAATCTTATGGTGAAAGACTTTTATTTTCAGAACTCACCTTTGGCATCGAGCAAGGGCAAAAAGCAGCCATTGTCGCCAAAAACGGGTCTGGTAAAACCACGCTTTTGCGGTGTTTGCTCGGCAAAGAACCCGCAGATTCAGGCAGCATTACCTTTCGCAAAGAGCTCCGTATTGCATTCATGGAGCAAACCGAAGATCTTGACCCCGAACTCAATGTTTTAGATGCCGTGTTGGCACATGACCTCCCTGAAATCAAGCTGGTTAAATCATACAATGATGCATTGGCAGCCAATGATGAAGAACAACTTGGCATTTTATACCAAGCACTCACCGAACACCAAGCTTGGGATTTAGAAGTAAATGTGCAGCAGATCATGTCTGTACTTAAACTCAAAGACCTCAAACAAAAAGTAGGAGACCTTTCTGGTGGGCAAAAGAAAAGAGTTGCTTTAGCCAAAGTGCTACTAGCTGAGGCAGAATTTTTAATTCTCGATGAGCCAACCAACCACTTGGATTTAGACATGATTGAGTGGTTAGAAAACTATTTATCTGCTTCACAATTGACCATCTTGATGGTGACCCACGACCGCTATTTTTTAGAAGTGGTTTGCGACACCATCTTTGAATTGGCAGACCAAACCATTTATCGTTACAAGGGTAATTTTTCTTACTATTTAGAAAAAAAGGCCGAACGCGAGGACCAACTACAGGCAACCATTGAAAAGGCAAAAAATACCTTTCGCAAAGAACTAGATTGGATCCGCAGACAACCCAAAGCGCGAGGAACGAAGCAAAAAGCACGGGTCGACGCTTTCTCGGATTTGAAGAAAGTGGCAACCCAACGACTCGATGAAGACGAATTAGAGCTCCCGATCAAAATGGAGCGCTTGGGCACAAAAATTGTCGAGTTTCATAAAGTTTCGAAGGCCTATGGTGAGCTTGTAATTTTAGATGACTTCAGCTATCACTTTCAACGGCAAGAACGCCTAGGTATTGTAGGTAACAACGGCACCGGTAAAACGAGTTTCTTGAAACTACTCACTGAAGGCATCCTCCCTGATAAAGGTAAAATTGTAATCGGTGAAACTGTTGTTTTTGGTTATTACTCCCAAGACCTTATTGAGGTAGATCCTAACATGAAAGTGATTGATGTCGTGCGCGAGGTCGCCGAATTTATTCCCTTAGAAAAGGGGAGGCAGCTCAGTGCTGCTCAATTACTCGAGCGTTTCTTGTTTCCAAGAGATATGCATTATCATTTTGTGCATAAACTTAGTGGAGGTGAAAAACGCAGGCTTAAGTTGTTACGGGTACTGATGCTGAACCCAAATTTCTTGATACTTGACGAACCTACCAACGACCTCGATATTTTCGCCATGTCTGTTTTAGAGGATTACCTCAGACAATTTCAAGGAAGTCTTATTGTGGTTTCCCATGACCGCTATTTCATGGACAAAATGGTCGATCACTTATTTGTTTTCCAAGGAAAAGGCAAGATCAAAGATTTAGTAGGCAATTACCATGTGTATCGCAATAGCTTGCAAGAATCTAACAGACAGCAAAAACAAGAAGCCAAAGCGGTAGAAGTAGTTACTTCAGCTACTGTTTCAGATAAGAAACGCAAAATGAGCTTCAAGGAAAAACACGAGTTCGAGCAAATTGAGAAGCAACTCCCTCAGCTCGAAGCAGAGAAAAATGAACTGTCGGAGGTATTATCCAGTGGCGCCTTGAGCAATGAAGAATTGCTCCAAAAGGGAGAAAGACTTGGCAAGATCGTCGATGAAATTGATGAACTTACGATGCGTTGGCTTGAATTATCTGAATTAGCTTAAGACGTTACTTTCTTTATCAAATTGTCGGTATGACAACAAGATGGACAAAAAGGCCATGAGGCACATAACCCCAAAAACACAAACGAAATAGCCTAGCCCTAAGGTACCCGCTATGAGTTCTTTGGTTGCTAATACTACATTGACAACGGGTATAAAGGCCGTGTTTAAGTTCAATTCAATTCCTGGGAAAAATCCAACCATTGCCGGTAAAACCATGACGATGTTCAAAGGCGTGATGATAATCTGCGCTTCTTTAAAGCTTTTGGCATAAATAGCAATAGGAATCATGACCCCAGCAAAGAATATGACCAAAGGCAATAGCAGCGCCAACATGGACAAAATAAATGGAACCGTCAGTATGCTGTGAATGACCTCTAAAAGTTCTTTTTCTGCTCCTAAATCAAGAAATTCAATGGAAATAAAAAGACCAAGTAAAGAACAACTTGCCGCAAGCATTCCGGAGCTGATCACAACGAGCATTTTACCCACCAAGATTTTCCAGCGGGCAACGGGTGTGGTGAGCAGTGTCTCGATGGTGCCTCGTTCTTTTTCACCAGTAAAGAGGTCAATTGCTGGGTACATACAGCCGATAAAACCAAAAGCGATGAAAATATAAGGGAGAAAACCACCAGCAAGTTTACCGACCATCTTTTTGTTGGAGGCACAGTTGGTAAAGTTGGCACTGACTGGTTTGATTTCTTGAACTTTGATACCTAATTCTTGTAGGCGTTTTTGTTCTTCTTGGGCTGAGATGGCATTATTAAAAGCTTCGGCGCGGTCTTGACGGCCAACTTCTGATGCGTCAAAAATCCAATCGAGTTGTAAATTCTTGCCACTGCTATCGCTCTGACACAAAAGCCCAAGATCAATTTCTTGATTGCGAACAGCCAGATTTAAACTTGCCGAGTCTTTGAAAGTGACTATTTTCTTTTTTCCGAGTGCTTCAGGAAGTGCTTTGAGTTGAGCTTTAAGTTGTTGACTCTTCGGCCCCCAAACACCCATCTGCAAAGTCTTTTCTTGTGCATCTTCTTCAAAAGACTTCGAAATTTCAACAAAAACATTGAGTGTAATTGGAAAAACCAAAATTGGGATAACCAACATGGTCATTAGTGTACGGCGATCGCGTAAGGTGTCGAGTAATTCTTTTCGAAAAATGCGATAAATCATTGGTCTTGGTTTTGGGATTGAACAATGCGAATGAATTCTTCAGTTAAATTCTTGGTTTGCATTTGCGCCTTGAATTCGTCCATAGTACCGCTATATTTCAACTGACCTTTATGAACAATAGCCAAATCATCACACAATAAATCGACCTCACTCATGATATGGCTCGAGAAAATAACGGTTTTGCCTTGGTCTTTACAAGAGCGTATCAGTTTGATGATATTTTCGGCGGTGATGACATCAAGACCGCTTGTTGGTTCATCAAAAATCACAACAGATGGGTCGTGTATCATGGTGCGGCATATTGAAACTTTTTGTTTCATGCCGGTGCTCAGTTTTCCAATCCTTTGTTGTAAAAAGTCATTCATATCGAGCAAATCGAATAATTCTTTCTTGCGCGTTTCGCGAATGTTTTTTTCAACACCATAGAGGTCTGCATAGTAGTCAATGAGCTCCACAGGAGTTAAGCGCGCATAAAGTCCAGTAGAACCTGTTAAAAACCCGATGTGTTTACGGGCTTCTTCAGGTTGCTGTATGGCATCGATTCCTTGAATCTGAATTTGACCAGCACTTGGTTTCACCAAGGTAGCAAGCATGCGTAACGTTGTAGTTTTGCCAGCACCATTTGGTCCTAGTAAGGAAAAGACTCTTCCGGGCTGACACTCAAATGAAAGGCCGTTTACTGCGGTGGCAGTTTTGGCGTTGGTTTGCAATTCTTTGCGCTGCTCTTTCGATAATTCGAAAGTTTTTGAAAGGTGTTGAACGTTGATCATAGGCGGTATGATGACGAAATATTGAACGATTAGTTACGCCAATTCAGAACTAAAATTTGAGTGCGCGTTCCTGTGGTGCAATGGCTTTATTTTTATTGGCAAGTTGCCCACAAGCGGCATCGATATCTTTACCTCGGCTTCGGCGTACATTGACGATGAGGTTGAGTGATTCTAGGAATTCAGCGAAAGATTCTACTTTTTTAGCATCGGCTTGTTGGTACTTGCCGTCATCGATAGGATTGTATTCAATGATGTTTATTTTACAGGGCACACACTTGGCAAATTGGGCAAGCTCACGTGCATCGGAAAGGTCGTCATTGAAATCTTTAAAGATGATGTATTCAAAGGTAACGCGTGAACCTGTTTTTTCATGGAAGTATTGCAGTGCCTCTTTTAAACTCTCGAGGTTATTGCTTTCGTTGATTTCCATGATTTCGTTACGCTTGGTATCGTTGGCGGCATGCAATGACAAGGCCAAATTGAACTTGACGTTGTCGTCACCCAATTTTTTGATCATCTTGGAGATGCCTGCAGTGGAAACCGTGATGCGTTTTGGAGAAATGCCAAGGCCATCGGGGCTGCAAAGACGGTCAATGGAGCGCAATACATTTTTATAATTTAACATAGGCTCACCCATGCCCATGTAAACAATATTGCTGAGGTTTTGCTGGTAGTGTTCTTGGGCTTGTTGTTGTAAATAGACAACTTGATCGACGATTTCACCTGCGCTGAGGTTTCTCATGAGTTTGAGCCTGCCTGTTGCACAAAATTGACAAGACAAACTACAACCTACTTGAGAAGAAATACAGGCGGTCATTCTTGAGCTTGTTGGGATCAAGACGCCTTCAATTATTTTGCCTTCCTCAATTTGAAATGCACTTTTGATGGTGCGGTCTTTACTGATTTGTTGGTCTTGTAGGGTGATGTGGTCAATGTAAAATTGCTCAGATAGCAGGTTTCTGAGTGGCAAACTTAGGCTACTCATTTGCGCAAAACTCTCTGCATTTTTTTGCCATAGCCATTCCCAAACCTGCTTGGCTCTGAAGGGTTTTTCACCGATTGCGATGAAACTCGCTTTCAGTTCTTCTAAAGAAAGGTCGCGAATATTGATACGCTCAGTTGACATGATTTAGCGATTCAGCATCACTGGCATCACAAGCATAAGGATGTCTTCGTGCTCGTTTTCTTGGGTTGCTGGTGTGAGCAAGCCTGCACGGCTAGGTTCACTCATCGAAAGCTTGATTTCGTCTGCATCGATGTTAGAAAGCATTTCTAATAGGAAGCGCGAGTTGAAACCAATTTCTAGATCATCACCATCGTAATTACAGGTGAGTCTTTCTGTTGCTTCGTTTGCAAAATCGATGTCTTCAGCGAAAAGTGAAAGCTCGGAACCTGTGAGTTTCAGTCTGATCTGATGAGTAGTTTTATTAGAAAAAATAGAAACACGCTTGATCGAAGAAAGGAATTGAGCGCGGTCTATTGTTAAAACATTTGGATTTTCTTTCGGAATCACGGCTTCGTAGTTGGGGTATTTGCCGTCGATGAGTCGGCAAACTAAAACGAGGTCGTTGAAAGAAAAGACCGCATTTGATTCGTTATATTCCATAGTGATCTCTTCATCACCACGAAGGTTTGACTTGAGGAGGTTCAAAGGTTTTTTTGGCAAAATAAAAGCAGAGCTTCCGCTGGCTTCGGCGTCTGTTCTTTTATAGCGCACTAGTTTATGTGCGTCTGTGGCAACAAAAGTGATTTCAGTGCCTGAGAATTGACAAAATACACCGCTCATGACAGGGCGAAGGTCGTCGTTGCCGGTAGCGAATAATGTTTTGTTGATGGCTTTAGATAAAACAGAGCCCGAAAGTTTGATGGCACTTTTGTTGGCGAGTTCAGGTACTTTTGGAAATTCATCGCCATTGAAACCAACCATTCTTGACTTTCCGTTATCATAAGCAATTTCGATTTGGTAATTGCTTGGATTGATTTTGAAAGTACAAGGCTGATCAGGCAAGTTTTTAAGTACATCAAGCAAAAGTTTTGCAGGAATAGCGATCTTGCCATTTTCTTCTGACTGCACCTCGAGTTTAGTCATCATGGTGGTTTCTAGGTCTGAAATAGAAGCCGTAAGCATGCCATCTTGAATTTCAAATAAGAAATTATCTAGAATAGGCAAAGTGTTGCTCGTGTTTAGAACACCAGAAATACTTTGTAGATGACGTAGAAGTGTAGTACTAGAGGCAATGAAATTCATAGCAAAAAATTTGTTTACAAAGTTAACATTTCAGTTGAATTCTGACCTGATTTTAAGCAGACTTATGCAAACTTACTGCGTAAATATACCTTCAGAGCTTCTCGGTGCAAGATGACTTCAGCTAGTTTCTGATGATATGTTTGTCCAATTTCTTGATTCCAGTCTATTTCAGGGACATCGATGAGGTAAAGTAATTGCTTCAAATGTTGTTCAGAAAGCCCGTTCAAAGCAACTTCAAGTTGCGTCAAAATATCATCTAAAGAGAAACTGACCACTACTTGTGCGCGGTCAAAGTCTTTTTGAAGCTGCGCAATAGTTTGCAATCTGAAATCAGGTTGCGCTAGCTGTTGATTTATTTGTTGGATATCGAGCAAATCAGTTGATTTTGTTAGTTTTGTCGCACTAAGATACGATGAAAAGAGCCTTTGACATCCTTGTTTCCTTTATAGTATTGGCATTGTTTTTTCCAATCGGGCTTGTATTGGCAATTTTGATTGTCATGGAATCTAAGGGAGGCGTGTTTTATTATCAAGAAAGAGTAGGCCGCAACCAGCAACTTTTCTCTTTGATCAAATTCAGATCAATGCGACCAAATGCCGATTTATTGGGCCAATTGACAGTCGGGGCAAAGGACCCTCGGATTACCAAGGTAGGCTTCTTAATTAGAAAGTTCAAACTCGATGAATTTCCTCAATTCCTCAATGTTTTAAAAGGCGACATGAGTATCGTTGGACCAAGGCCCGAAGTGTCAAAATACGTTGCGCTTTACACAGAGGAGCAACGTAAAATATTAGCGGTCAAGCCCGGAATTACCGATTATGCAAGTATTGAGTACTTCAATGAAAATGAAATTTTAGCCAAAGCCCAAAATCCAGAAAAAGCATACATCGAAGAAATTTTACCTGCTAAAATAAAATTGAACGAACGCTATTTGGCCAATCCGACACTTTCAGCAGATCTCAAAATAATGTCGCTTACTTTTTTGAAGATGTTGGGGCGCTGAAAGCCTCAAAGGCATTCCAGATACCCAGATTTGGGAGAGGTGCTAGCACGCTGATTGTTTCTTTTGAAGTAGGGTGCTGAAAATCAAGAGTGCGCGCATGCAAGCATATAGAGCCGTCTGGATTGGATCTTTTGTCACCATATTTGAGGTCACCTTTAATGATGCACCCCATGTGCGCTAATTGACACCTGATTTGATGGTGTCGGCCTGTTTCTAGTTTGATTTCTAATAAGTGATATCGTTCAGAACTTCCGATATATTGATAGTGCAAGATGGCTTTTTTGGCGCCGGGCGTACCTTCAGCAACCACATAGCTTTTATTTTGACTCTCGTTTTTTTTCAGGTATTGAATCAATTCACCTTTATCTTTACTTGGCTTTTGACTGACAATTGCCCAATAAACTTTGTTGGTTTCTTTGTCTCTGAATTGCGCATTGAGTCTTTCGAGGGCTTTGCTGGTTCGGGCAAAAACTAAAGCGCCACTAGTAGGGCGGTCCAAACGATGAACAACACCCAAGAAAACATTGCCTGGTTTTTGATATTTTTCTTTGAGGTATAATTTGATGTCGTCCGGAAGGGTTTGGTCTCCAGTTTTGTCACCTTGTGTGAGTTCAGAAGGCAGCTTATTGACAACAATAACGTGGTTGTCTTCAAATAAAATGCGCTCTGGGCTGATCATGATTCTAGAAGTGCAGCTTTTTGTTTCTGCTCCATGTGTCTGTTTCTGAGGTAGGCGCCAAATGTAAAGAGCGCCATGATCACAATGAGGATGGTTAGCCAAGTAGGGAATTGATTGAGCCCTTCGCCTTGTGCATAGCTGTGAAGACCCACCAACATGAAGTTGACACCAAAGAAAGTAAATAGAATCGCCGAGTAAGACCAGAAAGAAAGTGCATTGAACAAGAAACGACCTTGCAGCCCTGGAATCATGCGGAAGTGTAAAATGACTGCATAAACAAGTACTGAAACCAAAGCCCAAGTTTCTTTGGGATCCCAGCCCCAATAGCGACCCCAA
Source organism: Bacteroidota bacterium (assembly GCA_041176605.1). GTDB lineage: Bacteria > Bacteroidota > Bacteroidia > Flavobacteriales_D > Crocinitomicaceae > UBA952. The sequence continues at coordinate 1,151 of JBEDCS010000178.1, read as the reverse complement.
GATTCATTGGCCCAAACACCGCCCAGAAAAGTACCGATCGTGAGCATATAAAGACCGATAGTCATGGTCATTTCTGAAATAGCGGTGATTTCTTGAATGTTGATTCTGATGAGTGGTGCTGTTTTTTGGGTTTGCAGCAAATATAGTTTGAGGTTGATTAATCCTAAAATACAGGCAAGACCCAAGAAGCCATAGCTTCCCGTGATGATTGCTACGTGAATCATGAGCCAGTAAGATTTTAATACGGGCACTAGTGGCGTAATTTCAGGATCCATGAGGTTCATTTCGGTTACCCACAACATGAGTGCGGCGAGCACTGCAGAACCTGCCAAGACAACCGGATTTTTTCTAGAAAAGACAAATCCTGCAATCATGGTAACCCAACCAATAAATACGATAGCTTCATAGCCATTGCTCCAAGGGGCATGCCCTGAAATTTGCCAACGCATGGCAATTCCTGCTCCGTGATAAACAAAAGTGAGTACAACCAAGCTAATAAGAATTCGTTTTGGCCACTTGAATTTTTCGGTGTTGTCTTTTTTGCGAATGAAGATGCCTATGAAAAATAAAATGAGCAAAAGCAAACCTTCTAAAAGGTACATTTGGTAAGACCTTTTAAAAATCTGCATTTTATTATAACTGATTTCTAAATTGGCGGCACGCTCAGTAGGAACAACTTTTACGCCTGCCTTGCGCTGAAAAGCTTTGAAGTTTTTTAGTAAATCGGATGCTTCGCCAAAAGAATTCTTTTCTCCTCCGGCATGCACTGCTGCGAGGTAATTGAGAAATGGTTTTGAAGAGACGGAGTCTTTTTGAGTGAGCTCCATGCTGAGCGGAACAAACCATGTATTATTCGGGTCGTTTTTGAGCGGTATAACGCGCATAAATTGCCACATAAAAATATTGTTTGCTACTTCGTATTTCTCGTTGAGTTTAATGAGTTTTTTGTCAAACTCATTGCGCTTTGACTCCAATTTTTGGTGAGCTTCTTTGTAGGCTGCCATCCATTTGAATTCGCCATTTTCTGTGAGTTCCATCATGTTGGCAAATTCTTTCAATTGCAAGGACTCACGAAGTGCTCTTGGCACTTGAATAAAACGCTGATTTACCCAATAAGATGGGTACATATGCATGCTTAAAATAAACTGCAC
>JBEDCS010000177.1:0-4524 GCA_041176605.1 Bacteroidota bacterium | reverse complement strand
GGATCCGGAGGTTCAATAGGGTCATAGGGGGGTAACGGATCTATTGGTTCAGGTGTGATAAAAACGCAGGAAAATAGTTTTTTTTCCTCCTTTGGCTTTATTTTAATTGGGGTTTGAGCTTTGTTACTGGGATTCCGTTCTTGATTTTTAGCAACCTTTTCCTCCTTAATTTTTGAATGGGCTTTTGTTTGAGCCTCTTCTTTGCAAGCAACTAAGCACATCATAAAAACTGAAAACAAGCACCAATTTCTGAGCATTTTAAAACCTTTCTAACAAAGAACGCACAAACAATTGATTCCTTACCTTTGTTAGACTAAAAAAAACAAATGCAGCGCTATTGTCTAGACCCATGGAAACGCACACGCGTTTTAACGCAAGAAGTTCAAATCGGAACCCTTAGCTTGGGCGGGCAAAACCCAATTCGGGTACAATCCATGACCACCACCGACACAATGGATACCGAAGGGTCGGTTGAACAGTCTATCCGCATGATTGATGCTGGTTGTGAACTTGTGAGACTCACTGCACCCAGTAAAAATGAAGCTGAAAACCTTAAAAATATCAAAGACGCACTCGTCAAAAGAGGTTATCATACACCACTTGTTGCCGATATTCACTTCACACCAAATGCGGCTGAAATAGCGGCTAAAATTGTAGAAAAAGTTCGGGTTAATCCAGGGAACTATGCAGACAAAAAGAAATTCGAAGAAATTGAATTTACTGATGCCAGCTATGAAGCCGAACTCAAGCGCATCGAAGAAAAGTTTACGCCGCTAGTACTGCTTTGTAAAGAACACGGTACTGCCATGAGAATTGGCACCAATCACGGTTCCTTGTCTGACAGGATTTTGAGCAGATACGGTGACACTCCGGAAGGAATGGTTGAGTCAGCACTTGAATTTATCCGTATTTGCGAAAAACATGATTATAACCAATTGGTTATTTCTATGAAAGCCAGTAATACGCTTGTAATGGTTCAAGCCTATCGTTTGTTGATGGCTAAAATGCTCGAGCGCGGAACAGTTTATCCGCTCCACCTTGGTGTAACTGAAGCAGGTGATGGTGAAGACGGCCGAATTAAATCAGCGGTTGGTATTGGTGCGCTACTCGAAGACGGCTTGGGTGACACCATTCGCGTATCTTTAACAGAAGCACCAGAAGCTGAAGTGCCAGTTGCTCAGAAATTAATTGCCAAATACGACGCTTATGAAGCGCTTGACTTTGACATCCCTAACCACACACTTCAATACGACCCTTTTAGTTACAGTAAGAGAAGCAGTGCGAGCATTCATAACATCGGCGGAAAAAACGTTCCTGTTGTCTTAGCAGACCTCTCTCATCATACCGACATCAAACAAGCGCATTTCTTTGGCTTTGGTTATCAATATAGCATTCCACTAGACAAATGGAACATTCAAGATCAGGCTGCAGATTACGTCTATATTGGCGATAATTCCTTAGACTTTGAGGTGCCAGGTACCCTTGGTATCATTGTCAACTATGAACTTTGGAAAGCTGAATATCAAAATAAAGCGGGGTATTATCCGCTGGTTTTAAAGGATCAATTACAAGAAATCGATGCCGCTCAAGTGTGTTTTATTCCATTAGAAGCCGAGCAGCAACTCCCTTCTAATTTCTCTCAATTTCCAAAAGCAATCGTGATCCTCAATGCGCGTCATGATAACAAAACCCAGCTTTTTCGTCGTTTCTTTCTGGAACTTCAAGAAAAAGCTTGTGTAAACCCTGTGATATTATCATACCAATACGAGACAGCAGAATTAGAATCCTTCCAACTCTATGCCGGATCAGATGCTGGTGCCATTCTTATAGATGGCTTTGGAGATGGTATTTGGCTCAATGCGAATCTCGGTGCACAATACATCAATTCTACAGCATTTGGGATTCTTCAAGCTACCAGAACCCGTATTTCTAAAACCGAATACATTTCTTGTCCTTCTTGTGGTCGTACGCTCTTTGATTTGCAAGAAACCACCGCAAAAATCAGACAACGCACTTCACACTTAAAAGGCATCAAAATCGGAATCATGGGTTGCATCGTCAATGGGCCTGGTGAGATGGCCGATGCTGATTATGGATACGTCGGTACGGGGCCCGGAAAAATCAATCTTTACAAAGAAAAAGAAATTGTGCGTCGCAATATCAATGAGTCTGAGGCTGTTGAAGCCCTTGTTGGTCTCATTCAAGAATACGGCGATTGGCAAGAGCCACGTCTCTAAAATGAAGGCTCACAGCTAAGCTCTATCCAAGTGTTGTGCTCTGGATGAAAAAATCCTAATTGTGCCGCATGCAAATAAAGTCTGTCTGCTTTTTTGCCATACAAATCATCTCCTTTTATCGGGCAATTGAGCCCTAAGTGATGTGCCGCATGAACACGTAATTGATGTGTCCGGCCCGTTTTAGGATACAATAAAATTCTGGTTTGACCATTTTCTGAAGAAAGTACTTGATAGCTTGTGTGCGCAAAGCTTCCGTGTTCGTAACAAACCAATTGCCTAGGGCGGTCTTCTAGATCCACCCGAAGTGGTAATTTAACTTCACCATCCGTCTGCTTGAGGTTGCCCTCCAAAATAGCAATGTATGCTTTTTGAACTTTTCTCAAAACGAATTGGCGCTGAAGGCGCTGGTGCATTAATTTTGTTTTGGCAGCCAACATGATTCCTGAAGTCGACATATCTAAGCGATGAACCAGTAGCGGGCCATCTGCCTCCGGATAACGTTTTTTAAGATCCTCCAAACAATTCGGCTGAGGGTTCTTGCCCGGTACCGACAAATATTCCGGACTTTTATTGATTGCTACAATCCAGTCATCTTCAAAGATGATATTCAGTTCCTTAGCAGGATGAATTGCCGTTATCGGATTCGGATCCACATCAAGTCCTTGAAGCATATGACCTAAAATCGGTTCGCATTTACTTTTACAAGCTGGATAGAAATTGCCATGCACACGCACCTCAGAATCTGGTGACATTCCCCACCAAAATTCTGCCATGCAAATAGGCTTCAATTGATGTAAATAAGCATATTGCAACAGCTTAGGCGCAGCACATTCACCGGCCCCAGCGGGTGGCGAACCCGCAAATAATTCCAATACATTTTTTGCATCACCTTTGGCATTCAGAAATGTATAACGCTCAAAAATACGACGCTGCAAATCTGCTGAATGAGCCGCACGTTGCAAACGTAGTTCGTCTATTTCAAGCTTGGCTTGTTCAATCTTGAGCTTAAAATTGGCCAATTCAAGTTGCGCAGTTTTCTTGAGTTCCTTGAGATGTCTGCTTTCATGCATACTTTGTTTAGCTAGTTCTTCGGATAGCTTCAAAACACCTTGTTCATCGCCAACAAACTTGGCGCGCAGCTGGGCCCGAAGGGCTTTGGCGCGCTTATTATTTTGCAATGTTTCTGCTATTTTGTCTTCCCAATGTTTTTGCAGACTTTGAAAAGCACTAGTCAATTTACTCAGTTCTTCAGATGCCTCTAGTTTTTCTATTGCCAGTGTTAAGTCATTGATTTCTATTTCTTCTCGCCGAAAAAAACCCTGTGCTTCAAGTAAGTCAAATACCGGAGGCACAAAGCCCAAATGATCATTTGAATTGCCGAGTTTACCGGAAAACGCAGCTAAATAACCTATTTTTCCTGAGTTATCTTGGACTACTAATACGCCGAACATTTTACCAATGGCGCCAAGTCGTTCCTTTCTATCTATACCAAAATCATGACCATAATTTGTTGTTGTTAATTGCGCTTGAAGCCGCTCAACAGCTTTAGCCGCCAATGGATGTAGGTCGTAGTAGAATGGAAAAGTAAAGCGCGGTGGAAGTGCTAGATTTTGAAGTTCGTCTGCGAGGGGAATAAACATAAACAAAGGTCAAAAAAAAACGCCCTCGTTGGAGGGCGTTTCTTTATTTCTTTTGAAAGAAATTATTTGATCACAACGTTTTTAGTAGTTGTAAGACCTTCTACTGTAACAGTTACGATGTAGCTTCCTTTAGCAACATTTTCAGTTGAGAAAGAAACAACTTGAGTACCGTTAAGGTTAGTCATGTTTTTAGAAGCAATAACGCGACCTTGAAGATCCATCAATGCTACTGCGTAGTCATTGTTTGTAGCTTCGAAAGAAACATTTACTTCAGAAGAAGCAGGGTTAGGGTAAACGTTCATAGCGATTGTTGCCATTTCGTCCATTCCTAGAGCACCTGTTTTGAAAGCACGTGTATCAACTGATGCAAATTCACCACCTGAAGCGATTGTTGTACCGTTCGCATCTACTAAAGAGAAAGCACCGTTACCGTAAGAACAGCAGATACCGTCACCATATGTGTCAGTGATTTCGAAAGTATAACATTGGCTTGGGTTCAAAGTAACCAATTGTGGGGCTTGAACAGTTTGACCAGCTTGACCAGTTGTCATGTCATTCCAGTTACCACCACCTTGTGCTACAGTTGCACCAGCGCTGTTTTTGATTGTCCATGCTGTTTCAGAAGCGTAGTAGTCAGTAGTGATGTT
>JBEDCS010000176.1:0-8195 GCA_041176605.1 Bacteroidota bacterium | reverse complement strand
TAAAGATGTGACGTCATTTGAATACGACGGCAAGAAGTACACGCCAAATTCATTTGCAGCTTCCTTAGGCCTAGACATGAATAATTATGTTTCATTGACTTCTTTCACCAATCACCCGATGAACAGTCAGTGTATGTTAGAAATTCCAGACAACTGGGCTTGGGGTTCTAGTTACAATGTAAGTCTAGATGATTTAGTGGAAACAACCATCGCGGCGCTGAAAAATGGCTACACTTTGGCTTGGGGTGCAGATGTTTCAGAAAAGGGCTTTAGTTTTAAAAATGGTTTGGCCATTGTTCCTGCCGACCCTGCCATGATCGAAGTCATTGGTAAAGATGACAAACGCTATAATGACGCAGGTGCTGAGCGCAAATCAAATGCCTTCCTAGAACCGATGAAAGAATTAGCAATTACACCAGAGTTGCGCCAAAAAGGATATGACAACAAAGTCACAACAGATGACCACGGAATGCATATTGTTGGTTTATACCAAGACCAAAATGGAACCCGTTATTTCTTAGTTAAAAATTCATGGGGGACTAATAATTTACCAAAGGGATACTTGTATGTATCTGAAAATTATTTCCGCTACAAGACGATCAATATTTACTTACACAAAGACGGTATTCCAAGTTCGGTTAAATCTAAAATCAAGCTGTAGAAAATCTTAAAATACTGATTAACAGGCGAAAAAGTGTTCAAAGTGTCATTTGAACACTTTTTCTTTTTTATTGTTATTTTTGTAACAAATACAATAATTAAACTATGAAAATCGTCGGTGTTAATGGATTCGGTAGAATTGGGCGCTGTTTCACAAGAATTGCCTTACTCGATCCACAAGTTGAAGTCGCTTTAGTTAATGATTTAGCAGATATTCAAACCCTAGCTCATTTGCTCAAGTATGACAGTATTCATGGCCCTTTTAGTCTTGATTTCACCATCCAGGGCACTAGTTTATTATTCAGCAATGGCAAAAAAATCACGTTTATCAATGAGCGCGACCCAGAACAAATCAATTGGTCAGCTTTTGGCGTAGAAGTTGTCATTGAATCGACTGGTTTATTCTTAACGCGTGAAGCTGCTTCTAAGCACCTCAAAGGTGGCGCAAAGCATGTTGTTATCAGTGCGCCAGCCAACGACGAAGATATCCCATCTGTTGTTCTTGGCGTCAATGATCATCAAATTGATTGGTCAGAGACCGTTATTTCAAATGCTTCTTGTACCACCAACAATGCCGCACCAATGGTGAAAGTGCTCAAAGAATTATTTGATATTCAAGTAGCCTATATTTCAACCGTACATAGCTACACCTCAGATCAACGCCTTCACGATGCACCGCACAAAGACTTGCGACGTGCAAGAGCAGCTGCCAACTCAATCATTCCTACTTCAACAGGAGCTGCCAAAGCCATCACCCGTATTTTCCCTGAATTAAAGGGTAAAATTACTGGTGGAAGTTTCCGAGTTCCAGTTTCAGATGGTTCAGTAACTGAAATGACACTTGTTACAAGTGCAGCAGTGACAGTTGAACAAATCAATGCTGCCATGAAAACAGCAGCGGCTGGCCCATTAAAAGGCATCATGAAATACACCGAAGACCCAATCGTTTCTGTAGATGTCATCGGCAACCCACACAGTGTAGTTTTTGACGCAGGCCTTACAACGGTTTTCAACGGCCTGATCAAAGTGGCTGGTTGGTATGACAACGAAGCTGGCTACTCTAATCGTTTGGTAGACGTCGTTAAAAGATTTTAAGCTTCGATTGCCTGTACACCTGGCAAGACCTTTCCTTCAAAATATTCGAGTAAAGCACCTCCACCGGTGCTGACATAGCTCACTTCATTTTGCAGCCCAAATTTTTGAACTGCGGCAGCGCTGTCGCCTCCACCAATTAAGCTAAAGGCACCGTTTTTAGTGGCTGCTGCAACAGCTAAGGCAATGGCTTTAGTTCCATTCTCAAAAGCAGGCATTTCAAAAACGCCCATGGGGCCATTCCATAAAATGGTTTTGCTATTTTGCAATACTTCGGTAAATGCTTGTATCGCTTTTGGACCAATATCGAGCCCCATCCAATTTGCCGGAATTTCATCGGAAGGCGTTTGTTGTGTGGCTGCATCTGCCGCAAAACGATCAGCGATAATGGCATCGATCGGTAAATGAATTTGAACGCCCTTTTCTTGCGCCGCAGCTAATATTTCTTTGCAGGTTTCCAAGCGTTCTTCTTCGCACAATGATGCACCAATTTCGCCACCCTGCGCTTTGAAAAAAGTATAGGCCATGCCACCACCAATGATGATGTGGTCTGCCAAATTCAATAGATTCTGAACAATCAGTACTTTGTCTGATACTTTTGCACCACCTACAATTGCCGTAAAGGGTTTCTGTGCCTCGTGTAATACTTTTCTTGCATTATCTAGCTCGCCTTTCATGAGTAGACCGCTCATTTTATCGTTGGGGAAAAATGTAGCGATTTGAGTAGTGCTGGCGTGTGCGCGGTGAGCAGCACCAAAGGCGTCATTGACATAACAATGGCCGTGTTGTGCTAATTTCTTGGCAAAGTTCAATTCACCAGCCGTTTCTTCTTTATAAAAACGCACGTTTTCAAGCAGTAAAACTTCACCAGGTTGGAGGGCGGCACTTTTAGAAAAGGCTTCTTCACTGCAGCAATCTGAAACAAAAGTGACATTTCTTCCGATTAGTTCACTGACTTTAGCAACGATTTGTTTAAGTGAAAATATAGCCTCAGGCCCATTTTTTGGACGGCCAAAATGCGAGAGCAAGACCACACTTCCACCGTTGTTTAAAATATGATTTAAAGTAGGCAAAGCGGCTCTGATGCGTTTGTCGTCTGAGACAGCTCCTGTATTTTTATCCAGAGGAACATTGAAGTCGACTCTGACAATGGCGCGTTTATTTTGGAAGTTGTAGTCTTGAAAAGCGTGCATAATAGGGTTGTTGATGAATTAACTATTTTCCATTGAAAAGACTGCCATTTGCTTGCGCACTTGGCATGATGGTAATGTCTGCAATGCTCACGTTCGCAGGGCGGCTCAAAATAAAGGCAACTGTTTGAGCAATGTCAGTAGCTTGTAGAGGTTCAAAGCCATCGTAAACTTGAGTGGCTGTTTGAGCATCTCCTTTGAAACGCACTAAGGAAAATTCTGTTGACGCTGCCCCCGGAGCAATATTGCAGACCTTGATTTGTTTTTCGAGTAGGTCGATGCGCAGCGCTTTTGAGATGGCATCTACGGCATGTTTACTGGCGCAATAAACGTTGCCTCCTGCGTAAACTTCTTTGCCGGCAATAGAAGACAAATTGATGAGGTGGCTAAAAGGGTGCTTTTCGAGCAACGGAATAACGGCGTGGCTCATGTAAAGCAAGCCCTTAACGTTCGTGTCTAGCATTCGATTCCAGTCTTCGGAAAGACCTTGATCTAGAGGCCCTCGACCCACGGCTAAACCCGCATTGTTGATCAAAACATGAATATTAGCTGAAATATGAACAGGAAGTTCAGCGATACATTTTTGAACTGCTGTTTCATCGCGAACATCTAGCTGTGCAATATAAACATCTGTCTCAATTAATTTTTTCTGAAGTTCTTGAAGGCGATCAATCCTTCTTGCTAATAAAACCAACCCGTAGCCCATGTTTTGGAGCTCTGCCGCAATGGCTGATCCAAATCCGGAACTTGCACCTGTAATGATTGCATATTTCATACTGCAAAATTGACAAAAAAAACGCAGTTGCTTGTCAAAATGTCAGCATTTTAAACTTGGCATTTTTCTTGACAAGTAGGAGCAAAACAGATAAAAATGAAAACAGGTCAAATACATGTTCAAACGGAAAACATCTTTCCAATCATCAAAAAATTCCTTTATTCCGATCACGAAATATTTCTTCGTGAATTAGTCTCGAATGCAGTTGATGCGAGCCAAAAGCTCAATGTTTTGGCTAAAAACGGCGAATACAAAGGCGAAGTCGGTGAGCTCAAAGTGGAGGTCATCCTTGACAAAGACGCCAAAACGCTCACCATCCGTGACAACGGTATCGGCATGACCGCCGAAGAAATCGACAAATACATCAATCAAATTGCTTTTTCTGGCGCCGAAGAATTTGTCGAGAAGTATAAAGGCAAAGAGGGCGCTGAACAAATCATTGGCCACTTTGGTCTTGGTTTTTATTCCGCCTTTATGGTAGCAGAAAGGGTGCAAATTCAAACGCTTGGCCGTTACGATGGCGCGCAAGCTGTGCAATGGGAATCCAATGGCTCGCCTGAGTACACCCTCACAGAAATTGAAAAAGCACAGCGAGGCACTGACATTATTCTTTATATCACCGAAGAATCCGCAGAGTTTTTAGAAAAACAGCGCATTCAAGGAATTCTAGACAAATACTGTAAGTTTTTACCCATTCCAGTATTTTTTGGCACTAAAACCGACTACATCGACTCGCCAGAAGGTGAAAAAGACGACAAAGGAAATGTCAAAAGAGTGGCAATTGAAGTGCCGAACCAAATCAACAATCCGAGCCCAGCTTGGACCAAAGCCCCAGTTGACCTCAAACAAGAAGACTACGATCAGTTCTACCGCGAGCTTTATCCCATGACTTTTGAGCAACCGCTCTTTCATATCCACCTCAACGTAGATTATCCGTTCAACCTTACCGGTATCCTTTATTTCCCAAAAATCAAAGAGAACGTTGAAGTACAACGCAATAAAATCAACTTATACAGCAACCAAGTTTTTATCACGGATAGTGTTGCTGAAATTGTACCAGAGTTTTTAACCTTACTCCACGGAGTCATTGATTCACCAGACATTCCGTTGAACGTTTCACGTTCTTACTTACAAAGCGATGGCAACGTCAAGAAGATCTCAGCACACATCACCAAAAAAGTAGCTGATAAGCTTGCCGAGATGTTTAAAAAAGACCGCGCTGACTTTGAGGCTAAGTGGCCAGATCTTCAAGTTTTTGCGCAATATGGCATGTTGTCAGAAGAAAAGTTTGCTGAAAAAGCCAAAGATTTCAGTCTTTTCAAAACCACAGACGACAAATTTTTCACGCTCAACGAATATACAGAGCAAGTGAAAGCCTTGCAAACCAACAAAGACAACAAAACTGTTTTTCTTTATACCAACGATGCCGAAGAACAATATGCTTTTGTAAAAAAAGCCAAAGACCGAGGTTATAGTGTCTTGGTATTAGATGGCCCATTGGCTCCACACTGGATTTCTAAGCTCGAGCAAAGCAACGAAAACATCAGTTTTGCGCGCGTAGATGCCGATAGCCTTGACAAACTCATTCAAAAAACAGAAGAGTTGCCTTCAAAATTGAGTAAAGAAGAAGAAGAAAAACTCAAGCCTGTTTTTGAAGCGCAAATCAACAAAGAGAAATTTACAGTGCAGTTTGAGAGCATGAGTGAGCAAGAAGCGCCGATCATTATTACGCAACCAGAATTTATTCGACGAATGATGGAGCAGCAAAAATTAGGCGGCGGCGGCGGTTTTTATGGCGCCTTCCCTGAAATGTTCAACCTTACTGTCAATGCCAATCACCCAACGGTGGGCAAACTATTGCAGCAAGAATCTGAAGCACAAGAACAAAGCGTGAAGCAACTCGTTGACCTCGCGATGTTGGCTCAGGGCTTATTAAAAGGTGCTGCACTCGACGCCTTCATTCAGCGAAACATCGAACATATTGCTTAATTGTGTAGCTTTGAGCACGCTTTAAACATCAGATTTTGTACAAATGGATTTTGGGCATTGGCGCCCTTATTTTAACACGTAAGATTGGCTTGGCTATTTTAGGTTTTGCCATCGGTTCATTGATCGATCAATACCAACAAGGGGCTAGAGGTGGCCAAACCAACGGACAGGGTACTGCCCAAGATCCATTTGAATTTTACCGCAGGCAAAGTTCCAAATACGATCTACCAACCATGCTCATGGCGCTATCTGCAGCAGTCATGAAGGCCGACGGCAAAGTACTGCGCATCGAACTCGACTACGTCAAGAACTTCTTTTCAGCTCAATTTGGCCGTCAGTTCAACGCCACCCATTTGCAAACACTCAAACAATTCCTTGACTCCCCGAGCATTCCGTTGCAAGAAATTTGCCACGACATCCGTAACCGCATGACCCCAGAGGTTCGCACCCAATTGGTGCATTATCTCTTTGGCATAGCGAAAGCTGATGGCGATGTAGGCACGGCTGAACTCAATGTGATTTCCAGAATCGCCACAATGTTGGGCATTCCGGCCGTGGAGTTCGAAAGTCTGCGCAATATGTTTTACCGCAACGTCGACTCCGATTACAAAATTCTAGGCATCGAAGAAAGCGCCACGGACGAAGAAGTCAAGAAAGCTTACCGCAAAATGGCGGTTACGCATCATCCCGATAAGGTAGCCCACATGGGCGAAGAATACTTGAAAGGTGCTCAAGAGAAATTTCAGCGCATTCAAGATGCTTATGAAGCCATTAAAAAACGCCGAGGATTCAAATAACCATGAAGTACACTGAAGCATTTGCCGAATTACAGCGTTTGGTCCGCGAAATGGAAAGCGGCCAAATTGAAGTGGATAAACTTGGTGCTCAAGTAAAAAGAGCGACTGAATTAGTGGCAGCATGCCGAGCAGTCTTGACAGAGACCGAGGCAGATGTCCAAAAAATACTCGATGATCTGAATGAAGGGCCAAACAATTTAGCAGAAGAACACTAACTTTGCACAAAGCATTTTATGTCTGACAACCGTTACCAACAGCGCGGCGTATCTGCCGGCAAAGAAGATGTCCATAACGCCATCGCCAAACTAGACAAAGGACTATTCCCACAAGCCTTTTGTAAAGTAGTTCCGGACTACCTCACCAATGATCCTAATTATTGCATCGTAATGCATGCAGACGGCGCGGGTACCAAATCATCTTTGGCCTATGCCTACTGGAAAAAAACCGGTGACATTTCTGTATGGCGCGGTATTGCACAAGATGCACTTATCATGAACATCGACGATTTATTGTGTGTTGGTGCAACAGGCCCTATTTTAGTCTCTAGTACCATCGGACGCAATAAATTGCTCATTCCTGGTGAAGTACTTTCAGCCATCATTAATGGCACCGAAGAATTATTAGCAGAATTGCGTTCTTTCGGCATCGATATCCATTCAACTGGCGGTGAAACTGCCGACGTCGGCGACCTCGTTCGTACCATCATCGTCGATTCAACGGTTGTGTGTCGCATGGAGCGCTCCAAAGTCATTTCCAATGATAAAATTCGCCCTGGCGATGTCATCGTAGGCCTGGCCTCTTTTGGACAAGCGAGCTACGAAAGCAGCTACAACGGCGGAATGGGCAGTAATGGCCTCACGAGCGCCCGCCACGATGTCTTTCATCATTCATTAGCAGACGAATTCCCTGAAACCTACGATAGTTCATTGCCCAAAGACCTCGTTTACAGCGGATCAAAATTACTCACCGACAAAGTAGAGGGTACTCCGCTAGACGCTGGGCAGTTGGTTTTATCTCCAACAAGAACCTACGCACCCGTCATTAAAGCCATCTTAGATCAATTTCACGACCAAATTCACGGGATGGTGCATTGTTCTGGAGGCGCTCAAACTAAAATTTTGCACTTTATTGAGGGCCTACACATCATTAAAGACAATCTTTTTCCCACACCGCCATTGTTTCACATGATTCAGTCAGAATCCAAAACACCATGGCAAGAAATGTACAAAGTTTTCAATATGGGTCACCGCATGGAAGTTTATGTCCCTGAGGAACTTGCATCAGATATCATTGCGGTTTCAGAGCAATTTGGGATAGCAGCACAAATAGTAGGAAGGGTAGAGGCGGCACCATCAAAAATGGTGACTATCCGAAGCGAACATGGAGAATTTAACTATCAAGGTTAAAAAAAATCCAAAAAAAGCTTTTAAAAACGGAATGTTTTTGTACTTTTGCCATCCGTTCATTGAACACATGGTGGGATGGGTGAGAGGCTGAAACCAACAGTTTGCTAAACTGTCGTACGGGTAACTGTACCGCGGGTTCGAATCCCGCTCCCACCGCCACTAAATTTAGACCGTATCGAACTTCAGTTCGGGGCGTAGCGTAGTCCGGTCATCGCGCCTGGTTTGGGACCAGGAGGTCGCAGGTTCGAATCCTGCCGCCCCGACAAGGGGGATGAGCAATCATCCC
>JBEDCS010000175.1:0-5293 GCA_041176605.1 Bacteroidota bacterium | reverse complement strand
TTGAATTACCAATTGTACTAGGGGTAAACGTAAAAGGTGTACCATTACAAACCGTAATGGAGGCATCGTTAATAGCTACATTAGGGTATACCGGAACCGTAACTTGAAAAGTATTCGGACTTGCGCAACCTCCTGCTGTTGCTTGTACAGTATAAACTTGGTTTTGGACTGAGGTGGTGGTATTAGTCAGGGTTCCTGAAATTGTCGAGCCAGATCCGGCCACTTCCCCTCCAATATTTGGGTTTGCAACTGGTGTCCAACTATAAGTAGTACCATTCGGAACAATCACATTGGGTGGATTATTCACAGGATTCACCACAAAAGTGCCGCCAGTACAGATCGGCGTTGCTGTAATTGCAGGAATTACCGGATATGGATTTACCGTTACGGTTTTAATTTCTATATCTGATCCGCAGTCGTTGTTCGCGATTTCCAAGGAAACCGTATAAGTTCCGGGCTGCGTGAAACTGACAATAAGCTGCGGACTTCCGGAAGACGGTGTCGGGGGATTGATATCCCCCATTGTTCCATTCGCTGTATAACCCACACCGGTATTGGAAGAAGACTGATTGACTTGCCATTGAAACGCACTAGCTGTTGAACAATTCCCTGATGAACTAATACTATAACCTCCGTTTGAAGTATTGGTAAACGTGATAGCTTGTCCTTGACAAATGGTTAAACCCGGCGTTTGTGTAAAACTTGCTGTTGGCGCAGTACTCACATAAAACGGACCTTGCGTATTGACAATAGTATCATTCAAACAAGAGTTATATGCTGAAACCGTTATAGTATAAGGCAAAGCCTGGCCATTCAAACCACATGATGGATCATAATCATGTCCGACAAAATTGGGTAGCGTTGGTAGGTTTGGATAAGTAATGAGTGTATCTTGTCCGTCACCCCAATCGATTAAATAGGTATTTCCAGGATATTGGTTGTCAAACGTGAGTTCATAGTCAAATGGATTACAAGCAGTTACCGAAGTATTTGCACCGAAATCGATAATTCCTGAACCCCAACTCATTACAGCATATCCCGAATAGGAACAACCATTGGGATAATTTACTACATATACCAAATTATAACTTCCCGGACCCGCTGCCCCAGAACCCGCATAGTGGCCATTTGCCGCAGAAATAGTAGGTGATGATGCCGTTGTTTGTCCTGGAAAATTACTTAGCGTACCACTATTACCTTGAAGTAAGTTACTTGGAATCTGTGTGAAAGCGGCCGTTCCACCATTATTACTGGTTCCTGCCCCACCCCAATAAACATTGATGGTTGCACCTGCACCCAAATTGGCCGTATTTGTAAAACCAATCGCCGGGCCTTGACTTGCAGATGAACATGAACAGCTGTTGGTTCCAGAGGAAGTCTGAAACATTAGGGTTCCGTTTATAATTGTATCGTTGGTACAGGCATTTGTTGGAACGACTGAAGGAATTGAAGTCGGAGGTGCACTAACATTGACCGTTACTGTTCCGACCGTACCCCCATTTGCTGGAATTGAAACCCCGCCGTTGGTCATGTTCAGGGTAACCGTGTAAGTACCAGGGTTATTGTAGGTGATGGCATGCGGACCATTTGTATTTCTGGTTTGTCCGTTGCCAAAACTCCAGTTGTACAACACGGGAGATTGCAAAGTGACATTATTGTTAGAGTTGGACGCAGTTGTATTTGTGAACAGGATCGTTGAACCTGCACAAACATTGATAACTCCGGAAGCTGCAACAGGGATTGTTGTAAAACTAGTATTCGTAACTACTGGTGTTTGACCGAATAGCGTTCCGGCCAGTACAATAGCAAAAGAAATAAAGAATAATAGTTTTTTTTGTAATTTTCCTCTCATACGCGTGTACGCTTGTACTCAAATTTACGGAGGTCTTACGGATAAAAAAAATTAGGGTTGCAGAACTAAGGGAATACCCTATTCTACCCTATTTTACCTTTTCAATCAAGTGAGGGGAAATATAGAATTTAAATTATTGAGCGTGAGGTTTAAGAATTGGTAATCAATTGCTTAGATCAGATCCCAAAACATCTTTTTCCATTTGTGCAGCATAGCTCAAAAGTTTTTGCTGAATGTCGGGGTTTGTGGCCCCGATGATGCGGGCAGCAAGAATTCCGGCGTTTTTGGCAGCATTAAGGGCTACGGTTGCAACAGGAATACCATTTGGCATTTGAAGAATGCTAAGGATGGAATCCCAGCCGTCGATAGAATTGGAAGATTTGATTGGTACACCGATAACTGGCAGTGGCGTCATAGATGCCGTCATGCCAGGTAAATGAGCCGCACCGCCTGCCCCAGCAATGATGACTTGAATTCCACGGGAGGCAGCATTTTTGGCATAAGACACCATTTTTTCAGGTGTTCGGTGAGCAGAAACCACCTCAGCTTCGGCTTCAATTCCGAATTCAAGAAGGATTTTTTGCGCTTCTTGCATGATTGGCCAGTCTGACTTACTGCCCATGATGATTCCGACTTTGATCATGATTGTGTATTTGTATGGGTTTGATCCAAATTAGGTTGATGAGTTTGTGCTGGAGATTCGATGGTTGGCGCTGGCGTCTCGATGACAGGATTACCCGCTGTTACTTGCTGCTTGACCTGTTTGGGCATACTTCCATAATGGATGGTGTTGTCGAGGTCAGTGTACATTTGATCGAGGGGTTGCGTCAGGGTTTCTTCGGTTTCTTTGAGTACATTTTGCAAGTTGAGGTCTTTTTTCATGTCTTCACCTGACTTTCTGATTTCTTGCTGCAACTCGTTGGAAGCATTGCGAATTTGATAGAGCGCTTGCCCCAAAGACTTCGCAATGCCCGGAACACTTTTAGAGCCAAAAAATAGCAAGACAACCAAGACAATGACCATGACTTCGGAGCCTGCTACATCGCTTAAAAAGAGTGGGATGCTGAACATAATAACAAAACTACAAAGAAAAGCTTTAAGATTGCTGCATTTTAGCGATGATTGAAGAAGTGATGCTTAGCGGTAAAAACGGCATTAGCACTTTAATTAAGAAACTGAATTTCAATTCAGAAATAAAGATGGTTTTGCCTTTTTCCATCGCTTGATACGCTTTTTGAGCTGTTTTTTGAGCGCTTGCTGCACCATCAAACATTTGAGAACCACCAAAACCTGCCACTTGTGCAAATTCAGTTGCAACAGGGCCTGGGCAAAGGGCAGTTACCGTAACCCCGGTGCCTTTGAGTTCATGAGCCAAACCTTTTGTATGCGAAACCACAAACGCCTTGGTAGCAAAATAGGTATTTTGATAGGGTCCAGGTAAAAACCCTGCTGTACTAGCCGTTTGTAAAATTTTTCCTTTGCCCCTAGCCTTCATATCTTTTCCAAAAAGATGCGTCAATTTCAATAAGGTCATGACATTCAAGCGCACCATCACGACGTCGGCTTCGAGTTCGCGGTCTAGAAAAGCACCTTTACCCCCAAAACCTGCATTGTTAAAAAGGTATTCGACCTCCCAACCATTTTGCACGACTTCATCGTACAATTCTTGTGATGAACCCACTACACTGAGGTCTTTCTGAATGACCTGAACTTCTACGTTGTATTTTTGAATCAATTCTTGCTGAAGCGCTTTCAAGAGGTCCAGACGTCTGGCCACTAAAATGAGGTCACGGCCTTTGGCTGCGTGAATTTTGGCGAGCTCTTTGCCGATCCCGGAGGAGGCTCCTGTAATGAGGGCTGTATTTTTCATAGCTGCTAAACGTGAGGTGGAAGTGTTTGTTTATAAATTTGATTAAATTCTTGTGCATCCAATACTTCAAAAGGAGCATGACAAGATAGCATTTCTTTTAAGCGCAATAAATCAGGGAATTGCTGCACTTCAAATGTGTATAAAAGCCATTTGGAGCCGATTTGTTGCAGTTCAATGAATTGATTTGGGGCGGTGATTTTGTAAAGTGACCTCCCATTCTCGAGTTTTCTAAACTGCGGAAATTCCATTTTGATTGTATCTTCGTGCAAAGTTAGTACAATTCAAGAATGAACGACCTATCAGCATACGACAGAACGCTTTTGGAGAATGCCAAAACCAATTTCAAAGTTAACAAGCAACTTCTTGTCAAGTGGAACAAGCAAAAACCCAAAGACCTCGACGCTCGTTTTCACGATGCACATCAAAAAGAGTTTGCCAAGCGCGATTGTTTGGCCTGTGCCAATTGCTGCAAAACCACTAGCCCCATTTTCAGACAGCCCGACATCCGAAGAATGGCCAAAGCGCTCAAAATGAAAGAAAGCCAACTGATAGACCGCTATTTAAAAGTCGATGAAGACCAAGATTACGTACTCCAAACATCTCCTTGCTTTAATCTTTTGGACGACAACACTTGTGCCGTTTACGAAGACCGCCCCCTCGCCTGCCGCGAGTATCCACACACTGACCGCAAGCATATGTATCAAATCATGGATTTAACCGCTCAAAACACACTTATTTGCCCAGCGGTTGCTTCTATTGTCGATAAAATTCTTCTTGGCAAGAATTCCTGAAAAAAAAACTAAATTTGCCCATCAATCAAACCCCTATGGAACAGGCACCAGCGTATATCCCACAACATAAAATCCGCATCGTTACCGCAGCATCACTTTTCGATGGCCACGATGCCGCAATTAATATCATGCGTCGCATTATTCAAGCGACAGGTTGTGAGGTCATTCACTTGGGCCATGACCGCTCCGTAGAAGAAGTGGTAGATTGCGCTATTCAAGAGGATGCGCAGGCTATTGCCATGACTTCATATCAAGGAGGACACACAGAGTACTTCAAATATATGCATGACCTGCTCCAAGAAAAAGGAGCTCCGCACATCAAAATATTTGGCGGTGGTGGCGGTACGATTCTCCCGTCGGAAATAGAAGAACTCCAGCAATACGGCATAACCCGTATTTATCATCCTGACGACGGCCGCGCTATGGGGCTTCAGGGCATGATTAACGACCTCATTCAAAAGTGTGATTTTGCTGTAGGCGAACCTAAAAACGAAAGTAACGAAGCGATTTTAACTGCGGTACAAAATAAAAGTGTTCCATATTTGGCACATTGTATCAGTGCTGCTGAAAATTACCCACAAGAAAACCAAGACTTATTAAATGCCTTGCGCGAAGCCGGTGCTCAGCAAGCAGTACCCGTACTCGGCATTACCGGTACTGGCGGCGCCGGAAAATCATCTTTAGTCGATGAATTGGTGCGTCGTTTTTTGATCGACTTCCCCGAAAAAGAAATTGCCGTCGTTTCAGTCGACCCCTCTAAAAGAAAAACAGGCGGTGCCC
>JBEDCS010000174.1:0-6213 GCA_041176605.1 Bacteroidota bacterium | reverse complement strand
TCGTCTTCCAACGCTGGCCGCTGTGGCTGCTCATTTTCACCATGATTTTCTTTGGCATCTTCTTAGAATTTGGCCAAGGCCTCATCCCCGGCCGCCAACCTTCCTTTTGGGACGCCCTCGCAAACACAACGGGTGTAATACTTGGTATTGCAATTTACACAAGGGGGAAGTATGAACGGTTGGTGAAATAGAAATAGCTATGATAAAACTCCACCTCTTACGCCACGCAAAAACGAATCCTCATTCACCCACTGGTCTCGACTTCGATCGTGAACTATTGCCTGAAGGGTATGCTCAAATAAGAGAACTACAAGAGTTTTTGAAGGAAAGCCCCATTACACCGAAAGTAATATTGTGCTCAAGCGCCATGCGTACGCGCCAAACTTTGGCTGAATTCCAAGGTTTGTGGCCTGAAGCCAGTATTCAATTCATCGATGAACTTTACTTAGCTGAAAAGGAAGAAATATTGAAACTGATTTGTGCCCAAAATAGCTCAGAAGAAATTTTAGTAGTTGGCCACAACGAAGGCCTCAGTGACCTCGTGATGAATTTAGCCCACCCTCCCCATGCACTCAAAACTTGTGGCTTCATTAGCATAGAATTCCCCTTTGAAAACAGTGCCTACATCTCACAAGATACCGGGAGTATTTTGGCGATGTTTCGGGTGTTGTGAATATGCCACTCTGTCAGCAAAAAGCGCGTGGCATAAAACTTGACTTGTTGGGGCATGAGACCTGAGCCCAATTTTGAATATATCCTCAAATCAGCCATGTTGCCGGCAATTTTTGTCTTGATTGTCATGTGGTTGGCCTATTGGGCAGATTTCCTTTTTACGACAGATTTTCAGCGCTATGGTTTAGAGGCATTAACAACACGCGGTTTGCGCGGAATCGTTTTGATGCCCTGGATACATGCGCACAACGATGTCAAGCATATCCTCAATAATAGCTTGCCTACATTTTTGTTGTTGACACTTTTGTTCTATTCCTATAAGGCTGTTGCTTGGCGCGTTTTTATGTTTTCTTGGTTTTTTACTGGGCTAGGTTTGTGGTTCATTGGTGGTACCAACGGCGCCATTCATATTGGCATGAGCGGTATCATTTATGCCCTTGCGGGTTTTTTGTTTACCTCCGGTGTATTGCGCAAGTATTTGCCTTTGCAAGCCCTGTCTTTGTTTATTGTGTTTTTGTACGGCTCCATGATTTGGGGCATCTTTCCGACTCAACCGCGCGTTTCTTGGCAAGGACATCTTTCGGGGCTTATTGTCGGTATCATCTTGGCCATTATTTATCGCAAACAAGGCCCGCAACGCCCCAAATATCAATATGAAATAGAAAAGGAACTCGGCATCGAACCACCTGATTTTGAAGGCGACCTCCGCAGGGCCATTGAAGCAGAACAAGCCGCAATAGAGGCCCAACAAGCCGCAATAGAGGCCCAACAAGAACTTGAAAAGCAAATGGCTCCGGAACAAGAGAACCAAAAGCCAATGGTTGTTGTTTACCAATACAAAAAGAACGACTAATTTTAGGGCGTGGAAGATCTCATCCAAAATAAAGTAAAAGAAAGTGGCTTGGTTCAACTCGACCTCGCTGATTTCAAACCTAAAATGCCCCTCACCGGCATTGACCTCGCCGAACAACTTTGGCAGGGTTTGGTGCTCAAAGAAAAGGACTTCAGGGCCTGGATCAAAGCACATAACTGGAATGCTTATCAAGGAAAGGCCGTGTACATTTACTGCAGCACTGACGCGATTATTCCAACGTGGGCTTTCATGCTCGTGAGTTCAGCTTTGCAAAAAGAAAATGTGTATAGTCAGGTTGGTACGAAAACCGAACTCGCCAAAGCGCTGATTCAAGAAGAAATTTGCTCCATTGATATCAGCACTATCCAAGATCAACGCGTCATCATCAAAGGTTGTGCAGACATCGAAGACCCTGCTTTTGCGATGTCTTATTTGGTGCGCTTCCTTCAGCCTTTAGTCAAAACCATTATGTACGGCGAGCCCTGCAGCACGGTACCAATATTTAAAAAATGATCAAAGCATGGCTTCATGCGGCGCGCCTCAGAACGCTTCCGCTCTCACTCTCGGGAATAATTGTTGGTACTGGCTTAGCAGCTGTCCTTGGTGCTTTTGATGGTCAAATTTTTGCATTTGCGCTGCTCACCACAATTGGTTTTCAAGTGCTTTCAAATTTTGCCAATGACCTCGGCGACAGCCAAAAAGGTACAGACAACGCCCAGCGGGTTGGCCCCGCACGTGCCATCCAAAGCGGACAATTATCTGCCGCTCAAATGAAAGTGGGCATGTGGGTGGTCGGGGGTTTTTCCTTACTGAGCGCCCTCTACCTTATCAAACTGAGTGTGCCTAACCTTTCTGCCAACGCTATTTATTTTTACATCGTTCTGGCCGTTGCTTGCATTGCTGCGGCAATTACCTACACCGTTGGCAAAAACGCCTACGGCTATCGTGGGCTTGGCGACATCATGGTATTTATTTTCTTTGGCTTAGTGAGCGTGATTGGCGTATTCATGCTTTTCGGCGAGGCTTTTGAATGGATCGTTTTGTTTCCGGCAATAAGCATTGGGCTCTGGAGCACTGCCGTTTTGAACCTCAATAATCTGCGCGACATTCATAACGATGCCCAGATGAACAAGCGCACAATGGTAGTCAAACTCGGATTTAACAAAGCAAAATACTACCATGTTTTCTTGGTCAGTTTTGGAATGGCAACATGGTTTTTCACGATCTATTTGCTGGCAGTGAGCGCCATGAATTATTATTTATTTATTGCCCTCTTGCCTTCATTAGGTTTTGCGCTGCACCTCCAAAAAGTGGTGCAAAATACTGAGCCAGCAAGCCTTGATCCAGAATTGAAGAAAGTCGCATTATTGACATTCTTTTCAAGTATCCTTTTTGCATTTTTACTTAACTTTGCACCGCATTAAATCAACACACATGAACATTCTTGTTTGTATTTCTAAAGCCCCAGACACCACGTCTAAAATTGCCTTCACCAACGGTGATACGCAGTTTGATGAAAACGGGGTACAATATATTGTCAACCCCTATGACGAATGGTATGCCTTAGTGCGTGCCCTTGAGCTTAAAGAAGCGCAAGGCGGTAACGTCACAATCATCACCGTTGGTACCGCCACCGATGACGCCGTGATTCGCAAAGCCCTCGCTATTGGTGCCGACGACGCCGTCCGCATCGATGCGCCTGCCACAGACGCCTATTTTACGGCCATGCAAATTGCCGAATTTGCCAAAGGAAAAGGTTTTGACCTCATCCTAACTGGCAAAGAAACCATTGACTACAATGGCTCGCAAGTAGCCGGAATGTTAGCCGAAGCACTTGATCTTCCCTTTATTTCAGTGGCAGCCAAACTCGATGTTGCAGGTTCAACAGTCAAAGCCGAGCGCGAAATTGTAGGCGGTGTTCAGGAGGTGGAAGTAAATACACCTGTTGTGATCAGCTGCGCCAAAGGAATGGCTGAACAACGCATTCCGAACATGCGCGGAATTATGGCTGCCCGCACAAAGCCGTTAACTGTTGTTGCTCCGGCTGCACTTGAAGCGCTTACTTCTTATGCAAATTACAGCATGCCGGCTGCCAAATCTTCTGTCAAACTCATCGACCCTAATAACCTCGACGAGCTCGTTACTTTATTACACAACGAAGCCAAAGTCATCTAAGCATTATCCTATGAATCTCGTATACATCAATTCAGCCAATGGTTTATCTAAAGCAGCTTTAGAAACCGTTACCTATGCCAAAAAATTGGGTGCCGATGTCTCAGTAGTCACCAACGGTGGTGCCGATGCTTCTGTTCTAGCTTCACTAGGAAACTACGGTGCTTCAGTTGTTTTGCAAGACGCCACACTTGATGGTCAAGACCCCGGCCAATTGGTCAAATTAGTGGCTGCCGCTGCACAAAAAGTTGGCGCTACCACCATTATTTTTTCCCATGACCTCATCGGAAAAGCAGTTGCTCCGCGTTTGTCTGTTCGCCTTCAAGCTGGCTTAGTTGCGGGTGCTGTAGCACTTCCTGAGGCAAATGGCAATGTCAAAGTCAATGTATTTTCAGGCAAGGCTTTTGGTTATGTAAAAGTAAATTCTGCAATTCGCATTATATCTTTGTTGCCAAATAGTATTCAGCCAGAAACCAATTCAGCAACTTGTTCAGTAGAAGCTTTTGATGCTCAAGCTGGAAGCAGCGCCATAAAAGTATTAGCAACGAAAAAACCAGAAGGTGCCATTCCATTGCCAGAAGCAGAACTCGTTGTGAGTGCTGGCCGTGGCTTGAAAGGCCCTGAAAATTGGGGAATTGTAGAAGACCTCGCAAGCGCACTTGGCGCTGCCACCGCATGTTCGCGCCCTGTGGCCGACATCGGTTGGAGACCTCACCACGAACACGTAGGGCAAACAGGTGTGGCCATTCGCCCGAACCTTTATATCGCTGCCGGAATTTCTGGCGCTATCCAGCATTTGGCAGGGGTCAATGGTTCAAAAGTAATTGTTGTGATCAACACAGATGCCGAAGCACCTTTCTTTAAAGCCGCTGACTACGGAATTGTGGGTGATGCCTTTGAAATATTGCCTAGATTTACTGAAGCAGTTAAAAAATTCAAAGCCGCACAACACTAAGTTGTAGCTCACTAAAAAACGCCCGATGCAAAAAATCAGCCTCGAAATTTCGGGTATCGCTTATAGCCAAACGCAGTCTGGCTCTTATGTCTTGACCCTAAAAGAAAAAGATGGTCAGCGTAAATTGCCTATCGTTATTGGTGGTTTTGAAGCACAGGCTATTGCCGTTGAGCTCGAGAATATGGTGCCTTCAAGGCCCCTGACCCACGATCTTTTCAGGGCTTTTGCGCAGTCTTTTGGCGTCACCGTAAAAGAAATTCTTATCTACAGATTTCGTGAAGGCGTTTTTTACTCAAAACTCATCTGTGAACAAGATGGCCAAATCACCGAGCTTGACTCACGTACTTCAGATGCCATTGCCATTGCGGTGCGCTTCAAAGCACCGATGCTTACTTTAAACAGCATCTTGGACGAAGTAAGTGGCACACCGCAAAGTGCACTTGAAGAAGCGTATGGTTTTGAAGAGGAAAATGATATCTTTGAAGAAGACTCCAATGCACCCAACGAGTGGGACATCTATGCTACAGAAGAGCTAGAACAACAACTCAAGGAGGCCCTGGACAACGAAGATTACGAACTAGCCTCTAAAATCCGTGATGAACTCAATCGCCGCCATTAAAACCAGACTCACTGCCTTAAGTTTTTTTCAATTTTTTGTTTGGGGAGCATGGCTCACCACCATTGGTACCTATTGCACCGAAGGCAAAGGCTGGACTTTTCCGCAGTTTGGTGCCATTTTCTCAACTTTAGCGCTGTCTTCCATTTTGATGCCTTCATTAGTCGGGATTATTGCCGACAAATGGCTGCGTGCCGAAAGACTTTACGGTATTTTGCACCTCACTTACGGTGCTTTTATGTTGCTCATTCCAAATATTGCAGCACTTCAGCAAACATTCCCGGCCCTCAATAGCATAGCTGAATACGAACTACTTTATTGGATTGTATTTGGCGGTATGCTTGCCTACATGCCTTCCATTTCTCTTTCAAATTCGGTATCCTATCGCATCTTGAAAATGAACAACCTCGATGTCCAGAAAGATTTTCCACCTATTCGGGTATGGGGCACCATTGGTTTTATCGCGGCTATGTGGCTCACCAACCTGAGTGGCAGTAAAGCCAGTGCGTTTCAATTTTATATTGCAGCCATAGGAGCCATTGCACTTGGCATCTATGCGTTTACTTTACCTGCATGTATACCACAGGGCAAAACCACCGAGAAAAAATCTTTTTTCTCGCAATTAGGCTTTGATGCTTTCAAATTATTTGCCGACTACCGCATGGCGCTTTTCTTTGTTTTTTCGATCTTACTTGGGGCTGCTTTGCAACTTTCAAATATGTACGGCGATGCCTACTTGAGTAGTTTCCCAAAAGGAACTTTAGTTGAAAAATACTCCACCATTATCTATTCAATTTCTCAGGTTTCAGAAACTATTTTTATCCTGACCATCCCTTTCTTCTTGAAGCGCTTCGGCATTAAAAATGTCATGCTTTTCGCACTATTTGCGTGGGTGCTGCGCTATGGTTTCTTCGCCTATGGCGACACCACTTTTGGTTTACCGCT
>JBEDCS010000173.1:0-9768 GCA_041176605.1 Bacteroidota bacterium | reverse complement strand
TTGATTTGAATTTGTTGCTTTTCAAAGTCGCGGGCAAGCAATTGATTGATTGAATCAAAAGAAGCTATCGTTCGCAAGTTCAATTGACTTGTGTTCGGAGCATTGGGCTGTGGTGTGTTTTTTGGCAAGCTCGTTTGAGGCGGGTCTATGCTGTTTGTTGAAAACAAAGGTTGAGCAAAAAGCTGTGTGGTGAAATAGGCTTTTTGACCATCATTTTTAAGCGCCAGGTCCGCTATTCCGATAGAAGCGGGGCGCAAATAAAAGTAACCGTAGGGAGCAACTAATATGGGTTCTTGAAGTGCTTTCCAAACATCTGTCATCGTTTCGCGAACCGGTGCCAGCGCTAGTTGTTTATCTACTTCTTTTTCAAGCTCTACAAGTGATTTTCGCACTTCTTTTTCAATAGTTGGTGTTGCATCGTATTGAAAAACTGTGATTTTACATGGATCGAGTAATTCAAACTCTTTGAGTTTTGTTTGTGCACGCAGTGCAAAATTTTCTGTGATTCCGATTTTTGTCGCGTAAGTAATATGCACTTTTCTTTTTGGTTCTCCTACACCACAAGAAGCAGGCACCCTTGGTATGATGCAACTTGGTTCTCCAAATAAATTTTGGCAGGATGGACAATAGGACAAGCTAAGGTCAAACTTTCCATCGATGTCACACAATACTTCAGTTCCTTTTAAAGTAAAATTCAAAGGCGTTCTATCAAAATTATATTTGTAACTAATACCTTCACATTGAGCGGCTTCGCCACTAAACTTTTTATCTAAGGATTGATCCGCTTCTAGCAAATATGGTTTGAGAGAAAGTTCGGTCTGAATAGAAAGAAAAGAGGGCTCCGTTGTGCTGATTTCTTTGATAAACTTAAATTCTGGTGCCGGAGGGTCTATTTCAATGGTTTTGCAAGAAAGCAACCCGATGAAAACCAAAACCAAAAGAACGATACGGGTCATAGCTTTGGTTTTAGAAGTACACGCTGTAAAAAATCAATGCGCATTGTTTGAACGGCTCCTTCGGCCTCTTCTATCAATGGGCTAGTGTAAGTGGGCGCGCTTTGGCCCCCGGTAATTTCAAACAACAGATTTTTTTCTTGTTGGCATAACGATGAATTAAAGAACATCCCGCTTAACTCGAAGTGGTCATACAAACAGTTGCCAAGAAAACTCATTTCGATCAGCAGGCCGTCTCCTTCATCCATCCAAAGTGTTTTACTGTCTTCGTTATAAAGAATTTTGTAAGACTTTGTGCTTACGACGTCATTGTTTTTAAGATCAACATATGACATGTTATAGGCCCAATAATTATGCCTATCCATAATGTTTAGGTCAAAATTGACACCAATGGTTTGTTGTAAACCCTTCTGATTATATATTTCCATAGTGCCCCCATAAGAACCAAGCCATTCATTTGGAATACCCTGACCATAGGCAAAAGAACTTAAAAAAAGAATAAAAAGTGCGCGCATAAAAAAAGGGGCTAAAGCCCCTCTAAATTAATTCATTTTTGCTTTCAATCCTTGATCGAGCGCATCGAGGAATTCTTCGGTATAAACAAAGTGTTCACCGTGGTTGACTTTATTTCCGTGAATACATACTGCTAAATCTTTGGTCATGATGCCGTTTTCAACGGTTTCTATACAAACACGCTCGAGTTGATTACAGAAATCAATGAGTTCTTGATTGTTGTCGAGTTTACCTCTAAACGCCAAACCGCGTGTCCAAGCGAAGATAGAGGCAATTGGGTTTGTCGATGTTTTTTTGCCTGCTTGGTGATCGCGGAAGTGACGCGTCACGGTTCCGTGAGCAGCTTCAGACTCCATGATTTTCCCGTCTGGGGTGATCAACACAGAGGTCATGAGCCCTAAAGAACCAAAACCTTGTGCTACGGTGTCAGATTGAACGTCGCCATCATAATTTTTACAAGCCCAAACAAAGTTGCCATTCCATTTTAAAGCAGAAGCCACCATATCGTCGATAAGGCGGTGTTCGTAAACAATGCCCGCTGCTTCGAATTGTGACTTAAACTCAGCTTGATAGATTTCTTCAAAAATATCTTTGAAACGACCGTCGTATTTTTTAAGGATGGTGTTTTTAGTCGAAAGGTAAAGAGGCCACTTTTTAGTCAGGGCCATATTGAAGCAGCTTCTTGCAAAACCAGTGATAGATTCATCTGTGTTATACATCGCCATACCTACGCCGTCACCTTTGAAATTATACACTTCAAAAGTTTGAGTTTCGCCACCATCTTCTGGCGTGAAGGTCATGGTTAGTTTCCCTTTTCCTTTGAAAACAGCGTCTGTAGCACGGTATTGGTCACCAAATGCATGGCGCCCAACAATAATTGGCGCTGTCCAGTTTGTTACCAAACGCGGTACATTTTGCATGACAATAGGCTCGCGAAAAACAGTACCATCTAAAATATTGCGAATGGTTCCGTTAGGAGACTTCCACATTGACTTCAAGTTGAATTCTTTCACGCGGGCTTCATCAGGAGTAATGGTTGCACATTTGATACCAACTTGATATTGTTTAATAGCCTCTGCGGCGTCAATGGTAATTTGGTCGTTTGTTTCATCTCTTTTTTCGATGCCTAAATCGTAATATTTGATATCTAGATCTAGATAAGGTAAGATGAGTTTGTCTTTGATGAATTTCCAGATAATGCGGGTCATTTCATCACCGTCGAGCTCTACTACTGGGTTGGCTACTTTAATTTTTGACATTTATTAAATTTTTTTATGACACAAAATTAAGCATTTAAATGTTTGTGGTCAGACTAATTTTACTGAGGTATATACATGATTTAGTCCAAAGACCCAATCATTTTAGACGGATCAACAATTTGGTCATATTCTTCTGAACTCACATGTCCAAGACCAACCGCGGCCTCTTTTAATGTAGTACCGTTTTTATGTGCATATTTTGCAATTTCAGCAGCTTTGTAATAACCGATTTTTGTGTTCAAGGCCGTTACTAACATCAATGAATTATCCAGGTGTTGTTTGACCACAGGCAAGTTGGCTTCGATTCCAACGGCACAGTTGTCAGCAAAAGAAACACAGGCGTCACCGATGAGTCGGGCTGATTGAAGAACATTCGCCGCAATTACTGGTTTGAAAACATTGAGTTCGAAATGACCATTGGACCCAGCAACACTAACAGTAACGTCATTACCCATCACTTGTGCACAAACCATGGTAAGGGCTTCGGGTTGAGTTGGGTTCACTTTTCCAGGCATGATTGAAGACCCCGGCTCGTTGTCTGGAATTATAATTTCACCGATACCACAGCGAGGACCCGAAGAAAGCATGCGGATGTCATTGCCTATTTTCATAAGGGCAACAGCTGATCGTTTTAAGGCGCCAGATAATTCAACCATGGCGTCGTGTGCTGCAAGCGCTTCAAATTTATTAGCTGCAGTAATAAAAGGAAGCCCTGTGAAATCAGCTATTCTTTTTGCAACTAAAACATCGTAACCCTTTGGGGTATTGAGGCCGGTGCCAACTGCCGTGCCGCCTAGTGCTAATTCAGAAACAGCAACAAGTGCGTTATTAATGGTGCGAACTGAGTTGTCTATTTGAGCTACATAACCACTAAATTCTTGTCCTAAAGTAAGTGGAGTTGCGTCCATAAAGTGTGTGCGCCCTGTTTTTACTACGTCTTTAAATTGTTCTACTTTGTTTTGTAGAACTGCGCGTAAATGCAACAAACCAGGCAATGTGGTTTCTGTTGTCATTTTATATGCCGCAATATGCATGGCGGTAGGGTAGGTGTCGTTGGAGCTTTGAGATTTATTGACATCATCATTCGGATTCAATACTTTTTGCTCGTCAATTAAAGCCCCTCCTTGAAGCACGTGTCCGCGGTTGGCAATGACTTCGTTGCAATTCATGTTGGATTGTGTACCTGAACCCGTTTGCCAGATGACTAATGGAAATTCTTCGTTGTGTTGACCCGTTAGGATTTCGTCACAGACTTTAGAGATGAGGTCTCTTTTTTCTACTGGAAGCACACCCAATTCATGATTGGCATGAGCCGCAGCTTTTTTGAGGTATGCAAATGCGTGAATGACTTCAATAGGCATGGATCCTTCCGGACCGATTTTAAAGTTGTTGCGCGAGCGCTCAGTCTGAGCACCCCAATAGCGATGAGCGGGTACTTTTACTTCGCCCATGGTGTCTTTTTCAATGCGGAAATCCATTTTTTCTTGTTTGTTAATTAATTTGTGGTAATTTTGAACCGTATTCAACTGCAAAAATAATAGAAGATGAGCACTTTCGGTATTGTAATGTTTCTTTTAATTGGCGGAATGGCCTTTTGGATGTTGTTCTTTTTATTAGGATTTATCCTTCCTTATTGGTTAACCCTTGGTCTTTTCGAACAACTTCGCCCAAAACGTATTTTTGACGAAAAAACGAAATAAATCAATTTCATTGCACCGAAAGCGCCTAATGGCGCTTTTTTTATGCCCAATTGCGGCGCTTACTTAAAAATATCTCGGCAATTGCTTTCGATAGTCTGGCATATTTGTTCGGCCGGCAAATCATTGGTGTCTATACCAAACGGGTCTTCAATTTCTTCGGCCAACAATTCCATACTCACCAAGGCATAAAAAACAAACGTTGAGATAAACGATGAAAAGTAGCCAAACAAAGGCACAAAAGCCAATGGCATGGTCACCACATAGATAAAAATGAATTTCTTGATAAACAAACTGTAGGAGAACGGAATAGGCGTGTTTTTGATGCGCTCGCACGCTCCAAGTGAATTGACAAGCCCATCGAGGTCTCTTTGTAGAGAGGCCCATTGTTCAGCGCAAATGAGTTTCTGTTGATAGAGTGATTCTACGGCTTTTCTGAGCTCAGTTTGTAACTCAAGGGGTGCTTTAGATTTATTTCTGAGATGGTCTTTTACTGCAATGGGAAATGCGATAATCAACTTCAAAAAAAGTTCTTTTTGCTGTTCAGTTAAATGGAGCGCCTGTAATTTCAAACTCAAATTTCTGGTATCATTCACGATAGAGCCCCACATTTTTCTACCTTCCCACCAGCGATCATAAGCAGTGTTCGTTCTGAACACTAAAAGCAAGGAAATCACAAACCCAAGAAGAGAGTATACGGTCGTTAGGTTTTTAAGGTAGGTGGCTCCTGGAAAATAATTGATTTCTATAAATGCAATACCAGTCGACAAAAGGCAGATGTAAATGAGTTCTTTCCACATCATTCTTGCGGTATCGCTTTTATGGAATGAAAATATGAAAGAGAGCCAATGTTTTGGGTTGTAGTTGATCATATGGTTTTAATTATGACAAAAGTAATTAAACTTAAGAGCATAAAAATCCTTAATTTCGAAGCATCAACATCAATCAGATTGTCATGGAAATCACGCCCGAACTCAAAGAGAAATTATCCTTACTTCATGAGAAATATGCGGCACTCGGAGAAGATTTTAATGCTTATCTCGAGGGCTTGCTTTATGCAGACGTTACTACCTACTGGGACTACATTCAACTCGACACCCTTTTAAGTCTTCAAAAGCCAAAAACGTCGTTTCCAGACGAAGTGATTTTTATCATGTACCATCAAATCACAGAGCTTTACTTCAAGCTCGCGTTGCGTGAATTTGAAGCTTTGGGAGCTTTGGCAAAACCCACCAAACAACACTTCATCGATCGTGTGACGCGTATCAATAGGTATTTTGATGCCTTAGTGAAAAGCTTTGAAATCATGATAGAAGGCATGGATCGCGAAGAGTTTTTAAAATTCAGAATGAGCCTCTTGCCAGCCTCTGGCTTTCAGTCTGCACAATACCGCGAAATCGAAATTTACAGCACAGACTTCATTAATTTAGTTGCAAAAGATGTACGCGAAGAAATGCGTGGCGTTGAAGAAATAGAGCAGCTCTTTGAAAATGTTTATTGGAAAGCCGGCGCAACAGAGTTGGCAACGGGTAAAAAAACACTTACACTCATTCAATTTGAGCAAAAGTATAAAGACCAGTTCATCGCACTTGGCAAAAAGTGTCAAAACAAAAACCTTTGGCAAGTTTACTTGAGGCTGCCTGAAGTAGACAGGGCAGATGACGCCGTTAAGAATGCGCTTCGACAAAACGATACCAATGTGAACATCAATTGGCCTTTGGCTCACTACAAATCAGCAGTGCGTTATTTGGCTCGCCAAGATAAAGATGTGGCTGCAACCGGCGGCACCAATTGGCAAAAGTATCTACCACCGCGTTTTCAAAAACGCATTTTTTACCCTGAACTTTGGTCAGAGACAGAACACGAAAATTGGGGCAAGGCATGGGTAGAAGATACGTTCGAGAAGAACTAGTTGTTTCTCGTTAGAGATTTTTCAAATATATTTTTGAAAAGTCTACCAAGCCCGACTCTTCTAATTTAAAACCGCGCACTTGTAGTTTGTGCAGTACAAAAAAGTCTTCTGTGTAAATAGGAATAAGCGCATAATTACGAATAATTTCCCTTTCACATAACTTCTGAGCAAGCGCTTGTAGAGCACTTTGGGGGCGCTCAAAAATAGAGGTCAAATAATAACTATCTACCGCGTCATTTTTGAAGAAAATCGGGTTTTGAGCGGCACTATAAAAAAGTCGCAAATATGATTCTGCACCAGGGTAATCACCAACCCAACCCCCTCTCCAAATATCTATCTTAGCATTTGAAAGTTGTTTGCTAATATCTGTGCTGTAAATCAACGTTGCGGTAATACCAAGTTTGTTTTTGAGCATTTTTTGAACGGCCCCGCACCAAGTAGCTGCCACCGAATTCTTGCCTCCCCTTACCGCTAAATTCACAACCGGAAACGGGTAGTTTGGTGAATATCCAGCCTGTATTAAATACTGCTTGGCCAACTGGATTTTTTCTTTTTCGCTTGTAAAGGCTGATTTTTGTGGCAATTCGTTTAATAATTCATTGCGATAGCCGTTCCTTTCGGGGATAAATTTTCCTTGCATAGGGCTTCCCTCCCCGTTCAAATCTACTGTACAAATCTGCACCGGGTCAATAACCAAGGATAGCGCCTTTCTTACAAGAAGCTCTTGAAACGGCCCCTTAGTAGTATTGAAATAGAGATAGTGGATTTTAGAAGACGGGCGAATATAGACTTCATGAAGGGGATTCTTACCTTTTTGCGCATCCTGCAGCGTTCCAAACGCAGAAGGCAATTGGTTGACCGGGAGGTCGAATAATAAATCGGTCAGATTCGTTGAAAAAAGTTTGTGTTCTTTTGAACCAAAGACCCCCGCATAAACCAAGACTTCTTTGAGATACGGTAGTTGATTGCCGTATTGATCTCTTTTCCAATAATCCGGATTGCGCAAAAACAACAGTTTGTTGCTCTTTCTTGTGTTCAAATAAAAAGCACCGGTGCCAATAGGATGAATTGGCAAACCACTGCCGTAGTAATCGGCTGCAGATTTGCTAAGGACACCAAGACTATTGTGAGAAAGAATGGATAAGAAGTGGTTGTAAGCACCAGTTAATTGAATTTTAACAGTGTATTTATCGACAACGCGAATACCACTTACCGTGCTTTCTTGTGGATTCTTATTTTGAAGGTAAAAACTTTTGGCGCCCTCAATAAGTTCAGTCAATAAATGGCTTTGTTGATTTAATCTGTTTTTAGAACACGCATAAGACAAGGTAAACGCAAGGTCTTTGGCTGTCAACTCGCGAGAGGTGAATCTAAAACAGGCGTCCTTTGAGAAATAAACCCCTCGTTTTAATTGTAGGGTGATTGTTTTTTGGTCTTTAGATGTGCGAATAGATTTTGCCAAATTGTAGTCCCACCCGCGTTGATTGTCGGCCGCAATTAATACTGGCTCAAAAACAAGTTGAAGCACGCGCTGGTAATCAAGCGTGTTGGAAGATAGTGGAAAAAAGGTTGTGATTTCTTCAACGGTGCTGTAGCGTAACTTGCCCCCAAAAACAACAGGGCCTTTCGCCTTGGCGCGCTGAATAGGCCAAAAAAACACTATAAAAAGCGACAGCGCACCAACAAGAACTAACCAAGCTGGACGAGCGAATGCGGCCCTATAAAGGCTACGTTTACCCAAGCGCTTATTTTTTATTTACCAAGTGCAGGAACCCGTGGCCAGTAACTTCTTGACCATTGATACCTGTTGCTAGATAAGTATAAAAATAAATGCCTTCCGTTGCCATTACCCCATCGATTTTACCATCCCAGGCAGGATTGTCGGTGACTAGGTTTACTGAACTTTTATCAAACACGACGTTGCCCCATCTGTTAAGAATGGTTAGCTGAAGCGTTGTTACATTTTTAGTGTTCAAGTAAAACAACTCATTGTTGTTGTCCGCATTAGGACTGAATACGTTAGGAGCAATTACTACAGGCTCAGGGATAATACAGGTTCCGTCATCTACAGTGGCCTGCGGGTTGTAATTAATAGCTTCTGGGTTAGTACAGCCACAAATAAAGACCGTTATAGTAGTGCTTGCTTGGTCAGTACATTGTGCTCCTTGTAGCGCTGTTAGTGTTACTACATATGGGCTTTGTGTTGCATCATACGACATACTAACTGGACCCGCCGAATTGGAGGTTTGACCATTTCCAAAATCCCACGCATAGGTTTGTGCGTTTTGGCTCGTATTGGTAAACGTGACATTAAGCGTTTCGCAACCTTCAGTAATTGACGCACTGAATTGTGCTACTGGTGGGTCTAGTAGGTCAACAAATGCACTGTCCGAAACAGAACAAACGTTGTCTTCGACAGTAATGTAATACCATCCGGAAGGAATATTTTGCCATACAGATGCATCGATGAAGCCATTTGGCCCAGGACCGGTCCATGTGTATTGTGGAACACCTTGTAAACCAGATGCCTGAACAGAAACATAACCGGTAGGTACACAGGTGGATGGCCCAACATAAATAGTATCTATGGCCAATGTTTGATTCATAGTGATTGTTACAGTGTCTGTTTGTGTAAAATTACAGTTATCTGTGGCGGTAACTAAGTAATACATGGTTCCGTTTTGACCAATACTCACTGAGATAGAGTCGTTTGTACCAAGGGGTGCTCCCACCAAGTTTTCCCACGAATAATTGTAAGGTGCGTAGCCTCCTGATGCACTTGCTGCAAGCCAGACGCTATCTTGCGCACAATAAACCGTTGGGTTGTTGCCGGTAATGTTAATTATAGGACCCTCTCCAATATAAATTGTTCCGGATGAGGTAATGGTGTCTCCGCAAGGGTTGATGAGTTGTACAGTAATCACAACCGATTCAAAACCTTCATTGAAGCCGTCTTGCGTCGGCGTTAAGTTGATAATCACTGTGTCTTCGCCAGGCAAGAATGTAATAGGATTTGGTAACGTATTGTAGTCAATACCTTGTTGTGCTACACCGCCAATGGTGTAATTGATAATGAGCGTGTCGTTCACTTGTCCTGGAGGGCGTGTGAAAATAAAGTCTGCATAGGTACAGCCTTCAACAATTGTGGTGTCTCCGGAAACAGTTGCTACGGCTACATCAACCGCCGCTGAACTAAATGAGCCAGCCTCTAGGAACACCCCTGAATCATAAGATTGATCACCAACATTGGATATGGCCAATTTGATGTGATATAATTGGTTGCACTGAACACTTGCAGCTGCGGTTAGTAAAACCGTAGTGCCGTCGTATTGAATAGCGTCACCATAGGTAAGCGTTGAGCTGTTTTCATTAAAAACATAGTATTGCGTGTTATTCACGTCTCCTACATTGTTAATCGTTACTGGGATTCCACC
>JBEDCS010000172.1:0-20575 GCA_041176605.1 Bacteroidota bacterium | reverse complement strand
TTCGAACAGAGAAGTTAAGCCTGCTTGCGCTGATGGTACTGCGGTTTTGATCGTGGGAGAGTAAGTCGATGCCGATTTTTAAAAGCCTCACAGAAATGTGAGGCTTTTTTTTTGCTTATTTTTACGCTATGGGAATTGTTCAAAAAGACGCGGTCAAAACATCCATGCTTTCCTTTATAGGTTTGGTATTGGGCTATTTGAACAAAGGAATTTTATTTATACTGCTTTTTAGTACCGCTCAAGTAGGTGTCATCAACCTATTATTAAATGTTGGTTTACTTTTCGCGCAGTTTGCAAATTTAGGAACCACATATTCTACTTGGCGTTTCTTTCCTTTTTTTAGAAATCACGACAAAAAACACTATGGCTTTTTATTAGCCAATACTTTGTTAGTTGCATTGGGTATTGCTGTATTTGGTGCGCTTCTTTATGGACTGCAGGATATAGTAGTTGCTACGTACCAGGAAAAATCTGCGCTTTTTACGAGTTATTTTCATTTAATTCTTCCTTTGGGTGTAGCATTGGTCTATTTTCAGCTGTTTGAAAATTATCTGAGGGGTATGCAGCAAAATATTTTGCCAGTCTTTTTACAGGAGATAGTATTGCGTTTTTGTACCACATTATTATTGACATTAATTTGGTTTAAATACTTGAATTTCAGTGAGTTTATTTGGGCTTATATTTTCATTCACTTTATCCCAACGCTTTATTTATTGTTGTATCTCATTAGAAGAAAAGAACTTACGCTCAAGATTTCCCACATACAAATCCCCAAGAAATTTCAGGGCATCATGTTTTCTTATACTGGTTTTAGTTATGTTAATGCATTGGCAACGTTGTTAGTCATTTCTATGGATGCGTTGATGATTGCCAAGTTTAAAGGCTTATCTGAAACAGGGATTTATACAACGATGTTGTTTTTGATATCTGCCATTATTTTTCCTTATCGTGCAATTTTGAGAGTTGCCACACCGTTGGTAGCGTTGCAATGGAAAGAAAGAAATAAGTCCGGTATGCAAGCGCTTTATCAAAAAAGTTCTTCTGTAGGTTTGCTTCTTTCTTTGATTGGATTTTTAGCAATTTGGGTAGTAATCGATGAGTTATTTATGTTGATACCCGCTTATGCTGCTGGGAAATGGGTTTTCTTTTTTCTGATGATGGGTAGGATTGTTGACATGTATTTTGGCCTCAATGCCGTTATATTTTCAACATCAAAGAAGTATCGTATTGATCTTTTTTTCACATTGTTTTTAATCCTCGGAGTCTATTTGGTAAATCTTTGGTTGATTCCAATTTATGGTATGGTAGGCGCTGCTATTTCAACCAGTGCTGCCTATCTGTTTTATAATATTTTTAGGGGGTATTATATCTTTAAAACGTATGCTTTAAGTCCTTATACAAAAAATCAGTTGTATTTGATAATCAATGCTTTAATTGTTTTTTTATTCTTTGTGTTATTCAATTATCTGATGTCGAATTCTTTAAGTATACAACCATTTCTAAGTTTTGTCGTTAAAGAGTTATTGTTGTTCATCGTTTTGATACTTCCGATTTATTATTGGAAATTAGAACCTGAATCTGTCGCCTATTTTGATCAAATTAAAAATAAATGGTTCAAAAAATAATTGTCTTTTCTATGTTTTTCTGCTTAGTGCAAAGGTCAGCTGTTTCTTTTGCGCAAGAGATAAAGCCCGATGACTCTTTTACTTTTGAGCTGTGTTTGCCTAATTCAATGGGAAATAAGCCATTCCAGTTGATCATGCAGGGTTTGGTCCATGCCAATTTGCATTATCAGTATGCGCTCAAATCAGGTTTTTATTTAGGGGCAGGAGTTCATTATTCATACTTTGCGATCAATGAATTTCGGGTGCCAACCAAAATATATGGTGGTATTCATTCTGGTGCAGCTTTTTTTAAAACTGGCCATGAAAAATTTTGGTCAGAAAGGTTTGGGACCGATTTCGGAATTAGAGCCGGACAGGTGTATAGTTTTGTCGTTTCCGATGCATTAAGTTCTCAAGGACTTTCTCCAAAGCGTGTGTCATCCTTTTACTTAGAACCAAATATTGGTTTGATTTTAACATCAGATGTCAATCAAAGTTTTAGATTAAGTATTGGTTTACCTATCTATGGCTATACCTATAGTCCTCAATTAATTGGATTAGAAGGTGACTTCGGGTATGGCCCCGAAGAATATGTCAAGAACTCAAGTTATTTGAGTGTAGGGTTTGGTTATACATATTACCTGAACGGTAAAAAAAGTACCACGCCTGGTTTTGACGATTAATTAGTCACGTGATTTTTAAGTCTGAATGACACCTACCTTATAAGGAGCTAATTCAGCTTCGTGGCTCGCCATATCTATGCCTAAAGAAATGATTTTACGGGTTTCCTTAGGGTCAATAATGGCATCAATCCAAAGTCTGCTTGCTGCATAATACGGCGAAATTTGTTCGTCGTAATTGCGCTTGATTTTTTCCAGTAGTTCTTTTTCGCGTTCTGGGCTAATGATTTCACCGCGTGCTTTTAAATTGGCAACTTCAATTTGAAGTAGGGTTTTGGCAGCGGCTGCTCCAGACATCACAGCAATTTCAGCGGTAGGCCAAGCCACTATCAAACGCGGATCATAGGCCTTGCCACACATCGCATAATTTCCGGCCCCATAAGAGTTACCAATGACCACAGAAAATTTAGGAACAACACTGTTGGCCATGGCATTGACCATTTTTGCGCCATCCTTGATGATACCGCCATGTTCACTCTTGGAACCAACCATAAAGCCTGTCACATCATGTAAGAATACAAGTGGAATTTTCTTTTGATTGCAGAGCATGATGAAGCGGGCTGCTTTGTCGGCAGAATCAGAATAAATGACACCGCCAAATTGCATCTCACCTTTAGCATTCTTAACCAGTTCGCGGTTGTTGGCGACAATTCCAACACTCCAGCCGTCAATGCGGGCATAAGTGGTGATGATCGATTTGCCGAAATTAGGTTTGTACTCACTCAAAGAGTTGGCATCTACAAGCGTGTCAAGCAAGGCTTTGGTACTGTAGGGTTTGGAACGGTCTGCGGGAACAATGCCGTAAGCTTGTTCAATTGCTTGAGCTGGTTCTTGTGGTTCGTTACGTTGGTAAGCAATTTTATTTGGTAAGGCAATTCGAGACATTAAGTCTCTAATTTTTATCAAACACGCTTTGTCATCCGGAACCTTGTAATCACAAACACCAGAAATTTCAGTTTGAGTGGTGGCACCACCGAGTGTCTCATTATCGATGTCTTCGCCAATTGCGGCTTTGACCAAGTAGGAACCGGCTAAAAATATAGTACCTGTTTTGTCAACAATTAATGATTCGTCTGACATGATGGGAAGATAAGCACCACCGGCTACACAACTACCCATGACGGCAGCAATTTGAGTAATGCCCATTGCAGACATCTTGGCATTGTTTCTAAAAATACGTCCAAAATGCTCTTTGTCGGCAAAAATATCTTCTTGCATGGGTAAGTAAACACCAGCAGAATCTACTAAATATATGATCGGAAGCTTGTTTTCCATCGCGATCTCTTGTGCACGTAGGTTTTTCTTGCCCGTGATCGGAAACCAAGCTCCTGCTTTGACAGTTGCGTCATTGGCCACGACAATGCACTGTCTGGAGGCAACATAGCCAATAGTGACAACAACCCCACCTCCGGGGCAGCCGCCGTGTTCTTTGTACATGCCAAATCCAGCTAAAGCGCCTAATTCAAATGATGGTTTATCTGGATCAAGTAAGAGTTGTATGCGTTCTCGGGCAGTTAATTTGCCATTGGCATGGTGCTTTTCGATTTTTGATTTACCGCCTCCTAAATAGATTTGATCGAGTTCTTGTTCGAGCGCTCGAATTTTCAAGCGCATTTGATCTTCATTGAAATTGAAGTTGATTTCTTGTGCTGTGGCCATGTGTTGATTGTGAGGCTAAATTACGAAATTGTATGCTATGTCTGAAACAAGATATACTTGGAAGATGTTCAGCTTTTCTTATTTTTATGCATTCAAAAAATAAAAACTTCCAAAATGCACGAAGGCACTCATCAGGCAGAACCAATTAAGACCAAAAAGAACCGTCTAACGCTTTATATAATTATCGCGATGGTGCTCGGTGGAATTTTAGGGGCTATCGTTCATGCTAATTTTGAAAAAGAGAGTGCTGCTCAATTTAGCACACATATTAAGTTACTGGCAACCATTTTTATTCGCTTGGTGCAAATGATCATCGCTCCTTTGGTGCTGACCACACTTGTGGTGGGTATCGCGAAATTAGGTGATATCAAATCGGTAGGGAGGATTGGAGGAAGGGCACTAGCTTGGTTCTTTACTGCTTCATTCATCTCCCTGATTATCGGTCTTTTATGGGTAAATTTTTTACAGCCAGGCCAGGGGGTTCATTTGTCAAGTGTGGACACAGCGAGCGCTTCAGAAGTTACAGCCAAAACACAAGATTTTTCCATTCAGCACTTTATTGAGCATATCATCCCGAAGTCTGTTTTTGAAGCAATGGCCACCAATGAGATTTTACAGATTGTTATTTTCTCCATTTTTTTCGGATTAGCCGCTGCTTCTATTGGCGACAACGTCAAGCCCGTTATCAATGCTTTGGATAAGACCTCACACATCATCCTGAAAATGGTGAATTTCGTGATGCGTTTTGCACCTATTGGCGTTTTTGGTGCCATTGCTGGTGTGTTTGCCGTCAAAGATGTGTCTGAATTGATGTTTACTTACACCAAGTTTTTTAGTTCTTTTTTGGTCGGGATTGCCTCACTTTGGGTGGTGTTGTTATTGGTGGGTTATATTTTTTTAAGAGCACATTTACTCACCTTGTTGAAGCGAATTGCTAGCCCTTTGGTGATTGCCTTTGGCACAACAAGTAGTGAAGCTGTGTTTCCTAAATTAACCGAAGAGTTAGAGCGTTTTGGTATCAAAGACAGAATAGTCTCGTTTATGCTTCCATTGGGTTATTCTTTTAACCTCGACGGTAGTATGATGTATATGACTTTTGCAAGCATATTTATTGCACAGGTTTATGGTGTGCCATTAGATACGGGCACGCAATTAACCATGCTGCTTGTTTTGATGTTGACCAGTAAGGGTATTGCGGGGGTTCCGAGAGCAAGTTTGGTGGTGGTTGCGGCTACCTGCGGAATGTTCAATATTCCAATCGAAGGAGTCGCATTAATTTTACCAATTGACCATTTTTGTGATATGTTTCGTAGTGCTACAAATGTGCTCGGTAATTCTATCGCCACTGCCGTGGTAGGAAAGTGGGAATCCAAACAAGATTAATCGCTTAAGATTTCTAATAATTTAGTGCTGTTGATGTCATGCGGCCCATCAAAGCTGTGGGTTTGAAAGCCTAAATCGGTATATTCATTGATGATTTGCGAAGTTCCGTCTTTTTCGAAATAAGGATCTTGGTTGCCAATAGCAAAATGAAGTTGGGCTTCTTTTGAAAAGCTAGCAACGTCGATATCAGGTGGAAACACACTTGCCCACAAGATGAGTTTTTCAAATAAATATGGTGCTGCTTGATAAAGTCTTGCGGCCGTGGCTCCGCCTTGTGAAAAACCAAGTAAAGAGATCAGTACATCAGGATGTTTCTTTTTAATTTCAACAATGAGTTGAAGTAAGAAGCTTGTGTTTTCTAAAATATCTTGCGCTCGCCATTCTTTGGTCATCCAGGATGCCCCAACGCGTCCGCTGCTTCCCTCTAAATAAAAACGATGTGGTCCTTCCGGAAAAACAAGACCCCAAGTTTCCTCGAGGTCTTTGAATTTTTTACTGAAGTATTGCGCTAATTGGCCATAGCCATGTAAGGCTATTAAAATGTGCTTTTTATCACTCAGCTCATTGACGTAATAGCGTCTGCTTTGTGTGAAGTCAAGATGACTTTCTTTCATCCTTAATTTAAAATCAACTGATGAACTTGAACTTTTCCGTTTTGAACAAGCTTGATAAAGTAGCTGCCTCTTGCCAAATGTTCAACTTGAATAGTCGTTGATATTTTGTTGGTTTCGATTTGTTGGAGCACCTTTCCTTCAAGATTACATATTGAAATGATTGCTGGGCTATTTTGAGTCAAATTCACCTCAACAAATTGTTGGGTTGGGTTGGGCGCTATGTTTGAAAAATAATTGAATTCATCAATTCCAGAAATATCAATTCCTACGCACTGGCAATCTGTAGATAAACTATCATTGATGGTCATGGCGTCGCCATCATCGCAAGGCGCACCTGGGAAAATACAAATCGAAGAACCAATAGCTGTAGCTAAGGAATCAAAGTTACATGCATTAGGATCCATACAGCCATAAATGTATAAAGTTCCGATACAATTGCAATTTGAATCTAGTGCGTCATTATATGTATCAGGATTGTTGTCATCGCAAGGTGCATCCGGATAAATACAAGTGTTGTCATTCATATTGGCCAACGGATTGTAATTACAAGAAAGTGGGTCAGTACAACCATATACTATCAAATCACCTACACAATTACAATCTGGATTGATGGAGTCATTGATGGTGTTAGGATTGTTGTCATTACATGGCTGGCCTGGAAACAAACACGTATTGTTATCTACGTTTGCCAACGGATTGTAATTACACGCAGCAGGGTTCATGCAACCAGGTACAATCAGCACACCTACGCAGTTGCAATTGGCATCGATGCTGTCGTTGATGGTGTTTGGATTGTTGTCGTCGCAAGGGCTACCCGGCATAATGCAAGTGCCGTTGTCGACTGTTGCAGCAGGATTGTAATTACAGGCCAACGGATTCATGCAGCCAGGAATTACAGTAACTGTTTGACCAACACAATTGCAATTGGCATCTGTGCTGTCGTTGATGGTATTTGGGTTGTTGTCGTTACAAGGTGTATTTGGGTATAAGCAACTTCCGTTACTTACTGTTGCCAAACAATTGTAATTGCATGATAGGGGATCCATACAACCTAAGACTGGCGTACTTGTGCCATAGGCGTATCGAGCAATCGCGTGTTGGGTATTGGTTTGTGCACTGAATCCGGCTAAAACAATTTTATTTCCAGGGTAGAGATCCATTCCGTAAGCGTCGTCCCACATGGTACCAAATGAAGTAATTGTATGGCCATTTGTACCAAAAGATGTTTGAAGTACACCATTAGACGAGTATTTAGAAATGATGAAATCACGGGCGGCACCAATTC
Organism: Bacteroidota bacterium; assembly: GCA_041176605.1. GTDB lineage: Bacteria > Bacteroidota > Bacteroidia > Flavobacteriales_D > Crocinitomicaceae > UBA952. The sequence continues at coordinate 13,350 of JBEDCS010000172.1, read as the reverse complement.
CTGCCGTTCCGGTTGTGCCGCAGGCTAACAAAGAGCCATCAGGGTGTATCATTAATTCATAGTAGGTATCTGCTTGAATGACATCTACAATCGTACTGCCGGCAGTGCCAAAGGTGCTTACCAAGCTTCCATCGGTTGTGTTTCTTGCCTGAAGTAAAAAATCCCAGGGACCAACATTATTTTGCCCGGCCATGATCAATTTTGTGCCGTCGTATTCAATGTCAAAAAAGCGCGCGTTGAAATTCATCGGGGTGAGCACACCGTTACTTCCAAAAGTGGTGTAAGGAATACCATTGGAAGAGACCTTGGCCAATAGGGGGTAATAAATATTGTTGATGTAGGCATCTCCACAAATGAATATATCTTGATTATTCGCAATCACGGCACTTTGACCAAAGCAAGAATTTCCTGCAGCGTTTTGAAAAACAGTAGTACCGGCTGTTCCAAAAGTAGCATCAAGCTGCCCATTCATATCGCATTGTGTCAAAGCCAAACGATTGGTTGAAAAACCGGGCACTTTAGAAACGCCGACAAGGATGATCTTGTTGTTTTGGATTAGAATTTTTCTAGCATAATCTTCACCTGAACCTATGTCGTTGTGAAAAAATCCGTTGACCCCGAATGTCTGGTCTAGTGTTCCATCGCTATTGAGCTTAAGTAGTGTAAATCTTGGGTTGGCTGCAGATAAACTTGTAGAGCCAGCAACCAATAATTGACCATTCGGCAGCAGTTCCATGTCATAAGCAAAACTAGAACCACTGGGTGCGTTGTACAAGAAGTAGCCGTTGGTGCCAAAAGTGTTGTCTATAGTGCCATCACAATTGAGGCGCACCACAACTATTCCTAAGCTTGAAGTAAGGCCAGAAGTACCGCAGTAAACCATTTTTCCATTGGGAAGCGTCACAATATCTTGTGCGTTGTCCATTGCTGTTGTTGATACTGGGCCATAGCTTGCAAAACCTGTTCCGGCAAAAGATAAATCTAAGGAACCAGGTGCTTGCGCAAAGGCGTTGAAAAAATAAAAAGTAATAATGAGTAGGCTTAAAAATTTCATGTTGTTGATTTAATTCAGCGTAAATTTAAGGTTATCTTTGAACGTGCGAAAATTTTTGCAAATCGGGTTTTTTATGCTTTTTACCTACCAGTTGGTGGGTTTTTTCGCCTTTTTTGAAATTGAGCATTACCTCATTCGCAAACAGATTAAAAAAGCCATCAAACTTTCTGTACCCAAAAATCAACTCATTTCATTTCATTTTTCAGAAAAAGAGAGTCAACACCTCAAATGGGTGAAGCCCCATGAATTCAGGTTAAATGGTAGGTTTTACGATGTCGTACACAAGCAAAAAGTCAAAGGAATTTGGCATTATCAATGCATCAATGACATCCAGGAAACGAAGTTGTTTGAACGCTTGTCTTCTGCTACAGCAGTCAATTTAAAAAGTACACCGCCAGGTCATCCTATACATAGTTGGTTAAAGCTATTTCAAGAGCCGTTAATGATGCTTGAACACAATACCATAATTGATTTAAAATTTGTTCCAACTCAAATGGAGCAGGCAATTTTTACTCAGTATTCATTTTATAAGGCGCCCAGCATTGGCAATTTAGAGCGCCCACCAATCAACGTTTAATACTTTATCAACTTGAGAAATCAAGTTTTGTGGTCTTTGTTGGTTCATCGACCCAAATGATTATTGATTTAAACTTAAATTGAAATGAAAAGCAAATTTAATATTTGTCCTAGGCGAGTTTTCGATTCAAAATACCTATATATCATCGCCATCATTTTTGGTGTATTTTTCGAGTTTAGTGCTCAAAACCTCACGCTCAAAATCTACGATGCCTTTACTTATCAACCTATTTCAGGTGTACAAGTACAATCAGAACTAGGAATTCAAAAAACAGATGCAAATGGACAGCTTTCTTTCAAGAACACGCCCCAATCTTTGCAGCTCAGTCATCCGGATTATGTCTCGATGGTGGTGCCTTTGAGTAAAGCAAGTGCACAATCTGAGGTGTTGATTGAAGTTCGAATGGAGCCCAATTCTCAAACCGAGAACGAAACAGTGGTTTCTGCCAATAGAACAGCTGAAAAACGCAAAGATGTGACCCAAAAAATTCAGGTTATCCGTTCTGGCGATATACAGTTTCAACAACAAACCTCTATGGCAGATGTGCTTCAAAATTCAGGATCTGTCTTTGTTCAGAAAAGCCAATTAGGAGGAGGAAGCCCCATCATTCGAGGTTTTGAAACAAATAAAGTGCTGATCGTCATTGACGGTATTCGCATGAATAATGCCATTTACAGAGGAGGGCACCTCCAAAACGTCATCACGCTTGATCAAGCCAATATGGACCGCGTTGAGTTGGTTTTTGGCCCAGGATCCGTGATGTATGGATCAGATGCGATTGGAGGCGTGATGGCTTTTCAGACAAAAAGCCCGACTTTGAGTTCTTCTGAAGACTTACTTGTCAAGGCAGGTGCTTACACGCGTTATTTCAGTGCTGCCTCTGGTTATGCCGCCAATGCTCAAGTGAATGTGGCCACTAAGCATTTTGGTTCTTTTACTTCATTTTCCTATGCCAATTATGGTGACTTAAGGCAAGGATCAAAACGCAATGACGCGATTGGTAATCTTGGGGTTCGCAATTGGTATGTTGAGCGCATCAATGACCAAGATAGTATGGTTAGCAATTTAGATTCAAACTTACAGGTTGGTTCTGGTTATAGCCAATATGATATTTTACAGAAATTTACTTTTGTTCAGAAACAAGGCGTGACGCACCAGTTGAACTTTCAATTGTCAAATTCTGGTAATATCGATCGCTATGACAGACTTACCTTAATGTCTGGTTCAAAACCAAAATTTGCCGAGTGGTACTATGGGCCTCAATTTCGATTGCTCACAGCTTACACACTTGAACTGGCTAATGCCACAAAATTCTACGATCGGGCAAGAATTGTGTTGGCTTATCAAGGCATTGAGGAAAGCAGAATGGATCGCAGATTTCAGAATCACGCACGTAATCACCGCATTGAAAATTTGACAATTTATACCTTCAACTCAGATTTTATGAAGCGTCAGGGAAAACATGAATTGCGCTATGGTTTAGATGCATATATCAATCAAGTGAATTCTGTAGCTTTTGCTCAAAATATCCTCACCGGTGATCAAGCACCTTTAGATACGCGTTATCCTGATGGTGGATCATCTATGAATGGCGCCGCACTTTATTTTTCTCATACCTATGAAATATCTGAGAAATTGATCTTAAATGACGGAATCAGAATTTCGCAAGTGAATCTGAGTGCCAAATTCAATGACCAAACTTTCTTCCCTTTCCCTTTTAATTCCATTCAACAAAATCATACAGCCTTGAACGGTAATATGGGTCTGATTTATATGCCAACTACAAAATGGAGATTTATATTAAACGGTTCTACGGCGTTCAGAGCGCCAAACGTAGATGATTTGACCAAAGTTTTTGAATCTGTGCCGGGTTCGGTAGTCGTTCCAAATCCAAATTTAAAAGCGGAATATGCTTACAATGCTGAATTTGGGTTGCAGTACCAATTCATGAAGAAAAGTACGTTTGGCGTGAATTTATACCAAACCTATTTGACAAATGCACTTACTGTTCAGAAAGGCACTTTTAATGGTGCTGATAGCATTATGTATGACGGTCAGCTGAGTCAGGTCATGACGACCACAAATGCCGCAAAAGCAAGAGTATGGGGTGTTGAGCTCTTTTTGAATGCTAAAATTGCCAATAATTTGGCTCTTCAAGCAACGTATAATTATACCAATGGTCGCATCCTCACAGATACAGTGCCATATCCGCTAGACCATATTGCACCTGCTTTTGGTAAAGCATCTTTGATTTATACCAAAATGAAATGGAGAGCTGAATTTTTTGCGCAATATTCAGGTTGGAAAAAATTAGAAGACTACAATTTAATTGGCGAGGATAATTATTCTTATGCAACACCGGATGGCATGCCAAGCTGGTATACTTTGAATTTGCGCATGAATTATGCCTTTAGCAAAAATTTGAGCGTTCAGGCAGCTTGTGAAAATATTTTGGATCGTAACTACCGAATGTTTGCATCGAATATTTCTGCACCGGGTAGAAATTTCATTATTACACTCAGAGGTAATTTTTAACCGAATTTTATGGTCAAAAGAAAGGCGGAGCATTTGCTCTGCCTTTTTTATTGTGCGTCTTTTGTAGCGTATTTACCTTCTTTTGCTAAATAAAAGAAGGTGTATTTGATTTTCTCTAAATTTTTAAGTGCAGGCTCATAGGTATTTTTATCAGCGCCATTTGGAAGTGTTGGCAACTGAGCCTCCATTACAAAAATATTGCGCTGTGTCCCATAAGAACCAGCCCCATATTCAAAATGATAAGCTTCTGTTTGGGTAGTTCCAAGTCCATCGAAATTTTTGAATTGAAAAATGCGTCTAGGCGTATGATTGCTGACCGTGTAAAAATCTTTGTAGCTCGCATTGCGTATCCTGAAGTCAATGAGAATGTCTTTGTAGTCTGGGCTTGAAATATTTTCAAAACTAACTTTAAGCGGTAGTAAAGGCGAAGATGGAATGGCAAGTGGAGGTGAAAGCATGTCAAGTTTCCCATCGAAAAAGAAAAAGTAATTGTAGTTTCCCATAAAACCCAATTCAGCTCTTTTGGCAGGGTTAGGGGAGGCCATGGCTTCTTTCATGGCAAAGTCTTTTCGATTTACTGTTACAATGGCATCTTCAACGCCATCGGCATCAAGTTGTGCGCGATGTATTTGCATGGCAAAAGTTTCATTGGCTTGAATGCCTAATTTAGCCCTGATCATGCGCTCAGCATATTGTTCAAGTGTTTGTTTACCCTTAGTTGGTATCTCTTGAGATTGAATTTCTTGCGTTTCTTGCTCGCTTGATTCTTGGCAAGCGAACAATTGCAAACTGAATACGGTAAATAGAATAAAGTTTTTCACGATGCAAAGATAAGCATCCAAGATAACGTTTATTCACAATTGTTGGGGAGTTTTTTACAAAAGGTGTTAAAAAAAACACCATTGGATATATTATGTTAAAGTCTTATTAATAAGCAAGATAGCAGATGTCATTTACTTTGTTGCATGAAAATATTTTTATGAAATGAAACTTTCAAAAGATTCATGTCGTAAGAGCACCCAAACAATAACAACATGACAACAAGCATACAATCACTCCGCACAAAATCACTTCGTCAGGCGAAGCTCAAATTGGATCAGCACCGTGAATTAGGTACGCAAAGCGCACTTAATATTTTTGAAGTAGCTGAATTGTTAGATAGTATTCGCAACACAGAAAATAAAATGATTGAAGAGCCACAGGCTTTTGCACTCATTCTCAACTAATAGAAGTTGTTTTTTAGATAGAGAAGACCGCAGTGCGGTCTTTTTTTTTGCTTTAAACTTAGTAGGCAATCACACCACTGCCAAGTAATTCTTCTCCGTCATACCAAGCCGCAAATTGCCCAGGAGTAATGCCTTTTTGCATGGTTTCAAATAAGATGAAATGTTCGTTACCTTTTAGAATCAAGGTTGCATTTTGAAGTGGTTGTCTGTATCGAATTCTCACCTGACATTTTAAGATCCCCTCTTTTTGGAAGGTCGGGTGCTCATTGAACCAGGAAATTTCAGTTGCTTCTAACTTTAAGGCCCAACGATTAAGGCCAGGATGGTTTTCTGTTTGCCCACTATAGACAATATTATTATTAGTATCTATCCCAATTACAAAACTAGGTTCGGGTCTGCCGCCTATGTGTAAGCCTTTGCGTTGCCCTATGGTGTAATAATGGGCACCTTGATGGGTGGTTACTTGTTTGCCACCAGAAAGATGATACGCAAAAGACTTCGCGAGAACTTCAATATTTTCTATGGAAGGCTTCAGTCCTTGATAGGCTTGGAATTGTGGTAATTCTGGATTTACTTCAATGATGGGACCTTCTTTGGGTGCCAATTGTTGTTGTAAGAAGGTCGGTAGTGCAATTTTTCCTACAAAGCAAAGGCCTTGAGAATCTTTTTTGTTGGCTGTTACCAAGCCTTGTTCTTCGGCAATGGCCCTGACTTCTGCCTTTTGCAAATGCCCAATAGGGAAAAGTGCTTTGGCTAATTGCGCCTGGCTTAATTGACACAAAAAATAGGATTGGTCTTTGTTAGGGTCTGCGCCTGCCAAAAGGCTAAAAGAACCATCGGTGTTTTCTTTTTTCTGGCAATAGTGTCCGGTGGCCACAAAATTGGCACCGAGGTCAAGCGCGGCTTTTAAAAAAACATCAAATTTGATTTCTCTGTTGCAAAGTACATCGGGGTTTGGGGTACGGCCAGCTTCATATTCCTTGAACATATAGTTGACAATGCGGTCTTTGTATTGCTCCGATAAATCGATGACTTGAAATGGAATGCCCAGCTGCTGAGCGATGAGCAGCGCATCATTTGAATCATCAATCCAGGGGCATTCGTCAGAAAGCGTTACGCTTTCATCGTGCCAGTTACGCATGAACATGCCAATCACTTCATAACCCTGTTGCTGCAACAAATAAGCTGTCACACTTGAATCTACACCACCAGAAAGTCCTACGACAACTCTTTGCATACGGCAAAGTTAGTGCTTCTTTAGTGCTTGAGGTGTATAAAACCCTGTCTTTTCTCTTGACCCGTGGTAAAAAGGTAAAAATAAATTCCTTCGGGTAAAATTTCTCCATTTAAATTCTTTCCTTCAAATGCGATTGAAGATTGACTACTTTTAAAGACTTCCTGCCCCCAACGATTCAAGATCACGAGCTCATAACTAGCGCAATTTTCAAATAAGGGGTCGATGACCCAACGGTCGTTTTGAACAGTACTTTTAGTAGAGATGATATTAGGGAATTTCAAAGCATCCAATGTAATTGATGGCAGCATATCTATTGTGCCTGAGGCCCCATAGCTACATCCATTGTTCAAAGTAATTTGATAACTGTAGTTTTGAATGCCCGCAATATCTAGTTGAGTAGTCAAAGGATTGCCGAAGTAAGTGGAATCATTGATTGTCCAGAAAGAATTTTGAATTTGATTGGATGGGGTATTGATGTCCGCGCTTAGATGTAAAATCTGACCACAAGTATCTTGTGCACTTAAACTTATAGTTGGGACCGCAATTAATTGAATGGCTTGTGAAATCGTATCGCTACAATTTGCAGAACTTGTTACGATTAGAGTGGCGTTATAACTCCCGGAAGCATTATAAGTATAGCTGCTTGGAAACGGATTGAGTTGTTGTCCGTCTCCAGGTGTAAATAATTCTGATACAGTTGTTCCGGGGTAAGGAGTGCCTTGCCAGGAACTCAAGTTGGTCAAGTTCACGGTTAAGCCGTCGCATAATGGCTCGGAGCTAAAGTTTGCCTCAGGATAAGCATGGAATATGACACTAAAAGTGTCTTGCCCAATACAGCCCAACTGACTGATCGCTTCAACTATGAAGTTTTCTTGAGAGCTATTATTGCTTTGTAAGTCAAAATTGAGATTGGTTCCACTACCTAAGAGTTGGCCAGAAGCACTATACCAATTATAGGAAAGAATCGGGTCTTGATTTTGACTTGTAGCGTTTTGAGTGAATTGAAGTAGCGGTCCGCAAATAGTTGTTGGCCCGTTGTACTGAACAAGCGGCGGGTTATAAACCGAAACTTGTGTCGTACTCCATGGTGAGTAACAGCCTTCCGGTGTCTCAACTTGAAGCGAACATAGATAATTACCTGCAGGTTCAATGACGATTAAGGTATCCAAACCACTCAATAAGCCATTGTAGTCCCAATGCAAAGTATTGATCACATCATTGGTCCAAAATGCCAAGGAATCGCCGATGCAAATTGGCGCATTACTCAGTACAGAGGGTGCTAACGGGTTTGCATAAACGGCTATTTGAATGGTGTCTGCCTGTATTTGGCAAGTTCCTGGTAAATATCCAGAAACAATATAGGTTCCGGCATCTGTAAGTTGTGCTTGAGGAATTTGATATTGTGTACCGACATAACTAAAGTTATTTGGTCCGGACCAATTATAAGTGGCCCCTGTTATCGTGTTGGTGCTCAATTGAATAGATTCGCCGACGCAAAAAGATTCATCATTGACATTGATTTGATATTGTGCTGCCGCAAAATCACTAAAATAGCCATAGCGACACCCCGAACTAGAACCACCATGTACTACGCCTAAATGAAATTTAAAATTGGGGTTGTCGATTCTAGATGAAGTTTGAACGCCAACAAAACTGCTTGCATTGATTTGCGCATATTTCCACGCATTGTTTGTACCAGGAACAAAACTAAACATGCTTGGGGTAATGATGCCCGCATTACCATTAAAAGTGAAGCTATTTTCACCACCGGCCGGAACAAGAATATTGAGTGCGAAAAACTCATTTGTCGACCGAACAAAAGCAACAGTATTTGAGCCAGTACAAACAATTGAGGGTAGAACGGCACCCCCAACCTCACAGCCAAACCCTGTGGTGTGTAATAGATGGGCTGGAATAGACGTCTGAATTAAAACGGTTGGATTGCTGAGGGTATGAACATAGGTTTCGTTCGCATTAATTGTTGCTGTATTGATGCCATCGATTGAAATTTGAGTGTTGTTCTGAACCGCAACTACATAGATCTTATCTGGCCCATTCAGATATCCTTTCAAAACGATGTAATCCGTACCAATGACCTGGTTAGGTATGAGTTGGTCACCCATGAGATCAGCACAACCACCATAAGGGGCGCCACTCATTGAATCATCATGTAAGGTAATGGCAACAGGTAAATTACTCGTCACTGTAGAACCGCTTAAATGCAGATTTGCCATAGTACTTATAGCTTCAGCACTAAATGTTTGGCCTTTTTGTAAGGTAATGGTAAAAGGAATATTGGCCGCGTGACCCACAATATCTTGTTTGGGATTTATAATGATGACCGTATTGTTTTCAGTTGCTACAATATTAAATCCGGATCTTGCATAAGAAGCATTATTCAAAAAATTCTGAGCGGGTATGACGAATTGTGTTCCTAAAGAATTTTTTCCCTTGAGGGCAAAGATATCCGGATTACAGTTGCAAGTTGGTGTAACTTCATAATAGGCCATAATTGGAGCGGTGGCACTGATTTTAAAGCCATAAGGAAGTACCGTATTTGCGGGTTTATTTTCAATTTGGTCAATCCAAGTTGTTAAATTAAGGGTTTGCGCGTCATTGGCAGCAAGGTTAATTGTTTGCGTTGGAAATGCAGTATTGGCAGGCTGGCTAATTGTCACTACAGCTGGTGTATTGAGCGAAGCAAAGCGAAATACGATAGGTCGATCACCATGGCTCTGGGCAACTTCCGGTGCCACAAACCAAAAAAGCGTGTCGAGTTGTGCAAAAGTGTTGAACTGCAACAAAATAGCAAAGACACTGAAAATCAATCTTTTCATATTCATAATTTAGAAGATAAATTTAAGCGCTTTATTTTTCTAATGCAATCTTCTCGAGGCAATTGATGCCATCTATAGCTGCTGAAACGATACCACCGGCATAGCCCGCGCCTTCGGCAATTGGGTAAAGGTTGGGAATTTGAAGATGTTGAAAGGTGAGTGGGTCACGTGGAATGAGTACCGGTGAAGACGTGCGCGATTCTGGTGCGTGCACTACCGCATCATTGGTCAGAAAACCAGGCATTTTTTGGTTGAAATCAATGAAGGCTTGTCTGAGTCGGTCATAGATAAATGCTGGGAAAATATCTTTGAGGTTAACACTGACAATTCCAGGTTGATAAGATGAACGCGGAAAGGCAGTACTGATTTTTCCGTCAACGAAGTCTTTGAGGCATTGTGCCGGAACCTTTTGCGTTTTACCCGCGGATTCCCAGCAACGTCTTTCAATTTCTTTTTGAAAGTCAAGGCAAACAAAAGGGTCCGTTGAATTTTTAAAATCGCTTGGTTCAATTCCTACAACAATTCCTGAATTCGAATAAATGTTATTTCTTTTGGACGGTGACCAACCGTTAGTAACTACTTCTTGACTTTCCGTGGCGCATGGTGCAATGATGCCACCAGGGCACATACAAAACGAATAAACTCCGCGATTGTCAACTTGTGTAACTAGGCTGTAAGATGCCGGAGGTAAATAGGCGTCATTGAGCCTTCCATGATACTGAATGCCATCAATGTACGCTTGTGTGTGTTCAACCCGAACGCCGAGCGCAAAAGCTTTTGGTTTCAGGGCCACTTGTTTTTGATGTAACAATTCAAAAATATCACGGGCAGAATGGCCGGTGGCCAAGATCAGTTTTTCAACCGGGATATTTAATTCCTTGTTGATTTCTATACGAGAAATGCGGTTGTGCTCAATAATGATATCTGTGAGTTTACTTTCGAAGTGAATTTCCCCACCAGCTTCAAGTATTTGTTGTCTGATGGCTTCGATGAGTTGCGGTAGTTTATTGGTGCCTATGTGTGGATGTGCATCAATAAGGATGTCTTCTTTGGCACCAAACTGAACCAATAATTCAAGTACTTTTTGAACATCGCCGCGTTTCTTTGAGCGGGTATAGAGTTTGCCATCTGAGTAGGTCCCGGCCCCGCCTTCGCCAAAACAATAATTGGACTCGGTGTTGAGCACGTGTTCTTTGGTCAGTTTGGCGAGGTCGCGTCTTCGCGCCCTGACATCTTTGCCGCGCTCATAGATAATTGGCTTCAAGCCCAATAAAATTGCTTGTAGCGCAGCAAAGAGTCCAGCGGGGCCGGCTCCGATAATGTGTACTACTTGAGCGGTCTTTGAAATTTTATGGAATTCAAAAAGTTGAAAGCGAGCAGGCAAAGCGGTTTCAATGGCAACTTCTAGTGTTGCATTGATTTTAATTTGTCGCTGTCGCGCATCAATGCTGCGTTTTTTCCAACGAAATGCAATACTTTGTTTGGGTTTGAGTTTGAGTTCTTCGCGAATCTTCTGCTCTAGAAATTGGTTGTCTTGGGCTTGTTCAGGTGTGCAAGCGAATTGCAGTTGGGTCATCATCCTTCAAAAATCATTGAAAAATACCAAGCGCGGTTATAGAGTTGATCTATAGGATTGGAAACAGGCGTAAAATCTTGGATAAAGCTGCTTTTAAAACCGTGGCTATATTTGAGCTCTAGCCCAAACTTAAAATACGGCGCAAAGAACTCGATGCCAGCACCTATTTGTCCTTGCCAATCGTTTTTCTTGATTTTGACATAAGGGTCATAAAAATTTTGAGAGGCATCTTGTTGTGATTGCAAGTCGATGGAATATTGCATACCAAACAATGAATAGGCCGTGAAATTATTATAGCGTTTGGTTCTAAATTGTAGCATCATCGGAAATTCAAGGTTGGTCGAATTGATGCGCTGTTCGCCCACGCCATTGGCGAACCAAATGGTGTCAAGGCTTTTGTACTGAAGCACACGCTCTTGAAAAGACAAAGTAGGGATGAGGCGAAAGCGAATGGTAGGGGTACCCAATTTAATGGTGGTAAGAATGCCAAGTTGTCCGCCGGGTTGCGCTTGGTTGGTCAAGGAAAGCAATTGATACTGACTGTAGGCATTAGTTTTTGGCATGACCGTAAAGTCAGAGGTATTGACACCGAGCATGAAGCCAAAATGAATATAGCGTTTGTCGAAGTTTTTATAGCGCTGTTGCTTTTGGGATTGTCCGAACAATCCAAAAGATATTAAAAGAAAAAACAGAGCTATTAAACGCATGCGCAATTAACGTAAAGTGTTTGATTTTATTGTGCTGTAGGCTTTTGACCAACATAAATACTTGCAATACCACCGCTGAGTCTAATGGTTTTCTTGGACTCAAAACCAACCTTGTTCATCAGGGCTTCGAATGCTGCGCCTTCGGGGAAGGCAGCTACGCTTTCTGGTAAATAAGTGTAGGCTCTTTCGTCTTTTGAAATGTATTTGCCAAATAATGGGATCATGACATTTGAATAAAACGCAAAGAGTTGTTTGATGGGGAACGCTTTGGGTTTTGAAAATTCTAAAACCACGGCCGTGCCTCCGGGCTTCAGAACTCTGAGCATTTCAGCGAGGCCTTTTTCTAGGTTTTCAAAATTCCTGACACCAAAACCTACCGTGATGGCATCAAAGGTGGCGGTATCAAAAGGCATGTTTTCGGAGTCGCCAAGTTGCATATCGATGATGTGGTCATGGGCTCTTTTTTTCATTTTGGTTTTACCAACCTCAAGCATACCCGATGAAATATCCATACCGATAATTTTCGTTGGCTTAAGTTTCAGACAAGCGATGGCGAAATCTCCGGTGCCAGTAGCTAAGTCGAGGATAACTTTTGGCGCTTGTGCCTGCAATTGTTTGACCGCTTTTTTGCGCCAAAGATGATCTATGCCTAACGATAAAAAGTGGTTCAGAAAATCGTAGTTGGCTGAAATGTTATTGAACATTTGCGCGACTTCTTCTTTTTTTGTTTTCCCGGAATCGTAGGGTTTGACTACTTTATCAGACATAGTTTAAGATAAATTTTGAAGAGCTTCTTCAAGTAAAAGTTGTTTATTGATACTCACTACACCTGGGCTTTCACAAACTAAGCCACCCGCCAGATTTGCAATGGCCGCGATAAGTTGGGGTTGGGCTTTGCAGATTAGGCACAAGCTAGCAGTTGCAATCACGGTATCTCCGGCTCCAGAAACATCGGCAATATTGCGCAAATGTGCAGGGTTTTTGTATTGGGTTGTACCGTCAAAAAGCTGAACGCCATGCTCAGACAAGGTTACAAATGAAAATTGGTTGTGAAGCTGTTTTTGAAGTTCAACAAGTGCGTTGTCAAGGGCTTCTGGATTTTTCGAGTAATCAAAGCTCAACCCTAAGCCTTCTTTCAATTCTTTTAAATTGGGTTTGAATAGGGTGCAGTGCTGGTAGCTTAAAAAGTTTTTCTTTTTAGGGTCAACGGCTGTTGGTATATTTCTTTGATTGGCTTCTTGAATGATCCAGGAGATGAGTTCTGAAGTAAGTACGCCTTTGTTGTAATCTTCTAGGATGATACCGTCAATACCATTTTCTAAATGACGTAAAATTGCCGTTTTTAAATCTTGTGTTTCTTGCGCGTTTAAATCGTGTTGATCTTCTGTGTCTATTCTTAGCAATTGCTTACTATTGGAAAGTACTCTTGTTTTAATTGTTGTTTTTCGAGTTGAGGAAGTAACAATCGCATCAGTACTCATTTGTGCAGCCTTGAATAATTCAAGAAGTTGTTCGCCGGGTTGGTCTTTTCCAACGACACTCGCAATGAGTGGGGTAGCACCTAAGGCCTGAAGATTGAGCGCAACATTGCCTGCGCCACC
>JBEDCS010000171.1:0-4268 GCA_041176605.1 Bacteroidota bacterium | reverse complement strand
AGAATAGCGAAATTCCAAGTCATGAACTCGACAATTGGGCGCAGGCCATTCATGGCAGCACCAACTGCAATACCAGAAAAACCTAGTTCGGCGATTGGGGTATCGATGATGCGCTTCGGACCAAATTCATCGAGCATACCTTGTGATACCTTGTAGGCACCGTTGTATTCTGCGACTTCTTCACCGAGTAAAAATACGCTTTCATCGCGACGCATTTCTTCGGACATGGCTTCTCTTAGGGCTTCTCTAAACTGTAGGGTTTTCATAGTGTCATTTTTACAATTAGCAAAATTACAAATAAGTCAGAAACTACAAATGCTTATGCAACTTTAAGTGTAGCTATTTTTGATTTGCTGAATTGTTTTGTGGCGTATTCTAGGTTTACGTGCAATGATTTTTTGTTAGAACCCGGGAGTTCAAACATGGCATCTGTTAAGATGGCTTCACAGATGGAGCGCAGACCTCTGGCACCTAAACCAAATTCCATTGCTTTTTCAACGATAAAATCAAGTACCTCTTGATCGAGTTCGAGCTTGACGCTATCCATGTCGAAGAGTTTGGTGTATTGCTTGACCAACGCGTTTTTCGGTTCCGTTAAAATTCGTTTTAAGTCAGCGGCCTTCAAAGGTTCAAGATAGGTCAAGACAGGGAAACGACCAATTAGTTCTGGAATCAGACCAAATGATCTGATGTCTGTTGGCGCAATGTACTTCAGTAAAGAATCTTGTTCGATACTTTCATCATGTTCAGATGAGAATCCGATGGTTTGGCGATTGACACGATTGGCAATGAGTTTTTCGATGCCATCAAAAGCTCCTCCGCAAATGAAGAGGATGTTTTTGGTGTCTATTGATATCATTTTTTGCTCTGGGTGTTTGCGTCCGCCTTGTGGTGGCACATTCACTGTGGCGCCTTCGAGTAATTTGAGTAGGGCTTGTTGGACGCCTTCTCCTGAAACATCGCGGGTAATGCTCGGGTTGTCATTTTTGCGGGCAATTTTATCTACTTCATCGATGAAGACAATGCCCATTTGTGCATTATCTACGTTGTAGTCAGCAGCTTGTAGGAGTCTAGATAAAATGCTCTCTACATCTTCGCCAACATACCCCGCTTCTGTAAGGACCGTAGCATCAGCGATGCAAAATGGTACATTGAGCAATTTTGCAATCGATTTGGCAAGTAGGGTTTTTCCTGTACCGGTTCTACCTACTAACATGACATTGGACTTCTCGATTTCTACTTCGTTTTCAGAAGTTTTTTGTTTGAGTCGTTTGAAGTGGTTATAAACAGCAACGGATAAAACCTTTTTGGCATCTTGTTGCCCAATAACATATTGGTCAAGATGTGCTTTTATCTCTTGGGGTTTCAAGAGATTGAGCCCGTGCGCTGCTGCTTCATTAGCGCTTGAGGCACCTGCTAACTCTTCTTGAACTATTTTACTGGCTTGGCTAGCGCAAGAGTCACAGATGTGTCCGTTGACCCCAGCAATAAGCATGTTGACACTCGAACGAGGCGAGCCACAAAATGAACAATTAGTTTCTTTTTTTGCCATTTTTTATTTTGGGTTGCGGAGTAAAACTTCATCAACCATACCGTATGTTTTTGCCTCTTCGGAGGTCATCCAGTAGTCGCGGTCGGAGTCTGCCCAAACTTTTTCGTAGTCTTGCTTGGTGTGTGTGGCAATGATATCGTAAAGTTCTTTTTTCAATTTTTGAATTTCACGTGCCGTGATTTCAATATCAGAAGCTTGGCCTTGTGCACCGCCAAGTGGTTGATGTATCATGACTCTTGAGTGTTTCAAGGCACTGCGTTTGCCTTCTGCACCAGCACAAAGTAATACGGCACCCATTGAAGCGGCCATACCCGTGCAAATCGTAGCTACGTCTGGGCGAATGTATTGCATGGTGTCATAAATTCCTAAACCTGCATATACTGAACCACCAGGTGAGTTCAAATAAATTTGGATGTCTTTTTTGGCATCAACTGACTCTAGAAACAAAAGCTGAGCATTGATAATATTGGCTACTTGGTCATTGATACCAGTGCCTAGGAAAATAATGCGATCCATCATGAGTCTTGAAAAGACATCCATTTGGGTCATGTTCAATGGTCGTTCTTCAATGATGTATGGTGTCATGGAAGATTCTATATAGTGATCAACATTCATGCTGCTGATGCCCATGTGTTTGGTTGCGTATTTGCGAAATTCGTTGCTGTCCATAATTATGATTCTTTAAGGTCTCAAAATTAATGATAAAGGTTGGCTTTATTTGATATTTAAGCACAAAAAAAAATCCTGAACGAATTCAGGATTTTTAAAGCGATGAATTAGTTCTTATTTTACTAAATCAATGAAAGTAGCTTCATTCATGTATTTCAAGAATTCACGATCTTTAGCAGCTTTCATTTTGAGTGCTGAATTTTTCGAAATGGCTATTTTAAGTGGCGCTACAACTGCATCCACATTACTTCCGCTTCTGGCTTCGATGATTGCTTTTAGGTAAGCGAGTTCAGCTGTTTCTTTAACGTTTGCAGCTACTTTTCGAGCCATATCTGTTTTGTTTAATAAAACAAGGGCTAAAACTTTGTTGTAGCTATCTTGAGAAATGTTCTTTTCAGCAGCACTGTAATTGCCTTCCATGATATCAATGACACCAAGGTTGTAACCACTCACATTAGTTTTTGACTTTGAAACAAGTTTTTTAGCTGCAGCGCGGTTTCCTTCCAAAATTAAGCTTGCAGCAAGGTTATTTTCTGTTACAGAGTTTGCCTTGAGGTCATTCGCTTTTTTAAAGGCAGCGGCGGCATCTTTGGTGTTGTTTAAAACAAATAGCGTTGCTCCAAGGTTGGTGTGTGTACGGTGGTCTTGTGCATAATTAGCTGCAGCAATTCCGTAAATACGCGCTTTTTCATTGAGGTCTGTGGTAAGTTTACCTGCAGTAAATAACAATTCTTCCACTGAAAGTGAATTTGGGTTGTTAACAACAGCGCTCTTTAATTCTTCGTCTGTAAGACCATACTCAGTATATTTCACTACGACAACCGCACGGCGAATCATTGGGAATACATCGCGTTCAAGCTCTGTGTAAGCTTTACCAAGATTGATCATGTCTTTTTCGCGTTGCTCTGCGTCTTTGGTCATTTCAAGGATACGGATAAAAAGATTTTTATCGGCTTCAGGAATAGAGGCAGTTGCTGCTAATTGACTTTTGAAACCGTCGAAATCTTCGCCATATTTTGCAAGTTGGTAAGCTGCGGTGTCTGTGTAAGCTGTTAGTTTAGCTTTTTTCATGAGTTCAGTTAACGCTTTGCGCGCTGCAACTGTACGGTCAGAAGATAGGTTGTCGTTTTTGGAAACTTCACCATCGGGAGAGGCATAACCATTGATTTCAATCCCTGTAATTTTAATTTTTGGATTGTTTTGAGCTGCTTGAATCCAAGTGATGAGTGCAGTGATGTCTTGGTCTTTGATTTCGTTAGGACGTACATCTGACTTACCTCTTTCAAAGTTGATGGTAGCAGTGGTAGTTTTGTCAAACTGACGCACCAATGCATCTTCTTCAGTAAGCACCTTGAAAGTTTTATCTACGAGATAAGGTGTGATGATTGTAGCATCGGCAATTTTAGTTTCTGGCAATGCGCCCTTTTCTTTGGTTTGTTTGTAGAGCTTTCCGGTGATGATCAAATCAGCGGCCTCCATTTCAGGTGTGTAAGCAATCGTTTCTTCAAATGTAGCTGTTCCGCCCGTTTTGAAATCGATGTTGGTGCCGTTACCAGTAACTTTTGAACCGTTGACATACCAAGTGCCAATAGCAGTGTTGCCAATTTTAGGCGTAATTTCAGCTTTAGCCTTTTTTTGAATGCCTTTCTCAGGAACATTTACCGTAATAGAAACCTTCACGGAGTCACCGTGCATTTCTAAGGGGTTAGGATTTACCGTATAGGTAATGTCTTTAACGAGGTCACAAGAACTCATTACTAACACGCTGGTTCCGAGCAAAAGGGCTGGCTTGAAATACTTTAAAGTCATGATATCAGTTTTGATAGAACAAAAATAGGAAGAAAAATTAACGAAGCGAAAAAAGCTTGACATCAATCGGTAAAACTCAAATCAAGTTCCATTAATGGTTTGAGTACAAATTCACGCTGCTGATACCTCGGATGAGGAATTTGTAGACGTTCATCGTTCAAAACCAAACTTTCATAAAAGATAATGTCGAGGTCTATACATCGGTCTTCGTAGCTATCTTTTGTTTTCATGCGGCCTA
>JBEDCS010000170.1:0-6319 GCA_041176605.1 Bacteroidota bacterium | reverse complement strand
CAACCCCAAGGTCTCATGGCCGAGCGGTTAGGCACCGGTCTGCAAAACCGTCTACAGCAGTTCGAATCTGCTTGAGACCTCTTGGAAATTTCAAAGCCCCTGTTCTTCAGGGGCTTTTTTTGTTGACCTTCAGCAACAAAAAGTGATGTTAAATCTATATTAACTTTTCAATTGAATCTTTGCAAGAAACACAGATTACGCGCACATTTTTAAGACTTTGTGTTAGATTGACAATAATTAATCGTTATTGATGCAAAATGATGCCATTTTCCTTTTGGCAAGGGGACAAAGTTTTTTTATATTTGGCGTTCAATTGTAAAAATGAAAAATTAAAAACTATCATTATGGACAAAAAACAAAAAACAGCCGGTGGGTTCTCAGCGATCATTGCTTTCTTGGCTATTGCACTTTCTTTGATCGCCGGTATCATGATTTATCAATTTATTTTCGGTGATCCAGGAAACTTCGTAGATCGCAACCCTGAAAATGAACCTGTAGAAGGAAACCTACTTGGCGTAATCTACAAAGGTGGTTTTATTGTACCAGGATTGGTAGCAATCAACATCATCATTTTAATTTTCTCAATTGAGCGTTTAGTAACATTAATGTTGGCGAATGGTAAAGGGAAAGCAAATAAATTCATCGAAAACATCAAAGAATTGATGTCAGCTAAAAACTATGCTGGTGCGATTGAAGCATGTGATGCACAAAAAGGATCACTTGCAAATGTTGTGCGCGCAGGTTTAGTAAAGTACCAATTGATGGCCAACGATAGCCACATGGACAAAGAGCAAAAACTCGAGTCTTTGAAAAAAGAACTCGAAGAAGCAACGGCCCTTGAATTGCCTATGTTATCTAAAAACTTACCAGTACTCTCTACCACTGCATCTATCGCAACCTTGATCGGTTTGATCGGTACCGTACTCGGTATGATCCGTTCATTTGCCGCGATGTCACAAGGAGCTCCTGATACAGCAGAACTTTCTACTGGTATCTCTGAAGCCTTGATCAACACTGCACTTGGTATTACCGGTTCTACAATTGCGATCATCATGTTCAACTTCTTCTCTACGAAGATTGATGCCATGACTTACAGCATCGATGAAGCTAGCTTCACAATTGTACAAGACTACGCTGCCAACAATTAATATTTTACTCACCAGTAAAAAACTCAAGCAATGCCAAAAATTAAAATGCCGAAAGGATCTCCTTCCATAGACATGACGCCTATGGTGGACTTGGCGTTCTTGCTTGTGACCTTCTTTATGTTGACGGCTTCATTCCGTACGGCAGAACCAGTAACCGTAGAAACGCCATCAAGTATCAGTGACAAAATCATTCCTGAAAATGTCATTATGGTAACACTTGATCGAGACGGACGCGCGTTCTTTAATCTGTCTAATGCAGAAGCCCGAAAAGAAATGCTAAGCAGCATGCTCGGGAAATACAAAGTTTCTTTGAACGAAGAGCAAGTTGAGGAGTTTTCATTCATGTCAACTTTTGGTTGTACCATGCAAGAACTTCCTGCATACATGAGTACTGAAGCAGCTAAACGTGCGTCTTTCCCTACCAAAGGGATACCAACCGACTCTACACGCAATGAATTATTAGACTGGATTTCATTTGCTGCATCAGCTGCAGCCAACACCGGCAGAACTGCTTTTGAAGAAGCAAAACTCAAAGGTGGCGAACCCAAAATGGAAGACTTCAAGCCTAAATTCATTCTACGCGTAGATTCTAAAACACGCTACAAAGATGCTGCGATAGTAATCGATGTATTCAGAGAATTGAATTTGAATAACCTAAATTTTGTAACCTCTGCGGAAGCAATTCCGGTTAACTAACAACACATGGCAGAAATCGCAGAAAGCGGCGGCGGCGGCCACGGCAAGGGTAAAAAAAGAGCGAAGAAAGGCTCAACGCGTGTCGACATGACACCTATGGTTGACCTTGCCTTCCTCCTACTCACCTTCTTTGTCTTGACCTCAACTTTTAGTAAGCCTAAGGTCATGCCCCTGAACTACCCCGCTAAAATCAAAGACCCTAAATCGGTCAAAGCACCGAAAGTCAACAACGCAGCTACGTTTATCTTAGCTGACGACAAAGTTTACTATTACCGTGGTGAATTTTACCCTAAAACTAAACCAGGACCCGATGGCCCAACTGTGCTTGAAGAAGCAAATTTTGGTTCCGGTGAAAATAGTGTCAGAAAATTGTTAGCTTCTTGGAACGAATACGTTATCATAAATAAGGCGATTCTTCAACAAAAGCTCGACAAAAAGCAAATTGCAGATAGCACCTTTACAAGGCTAGTAGACGAACTTACAGTAGACAAAGACGCTGTAAAAGTTTTGATCAAAACCGATGATAAAGCGCTTTGCAAAAGCTTCATTGACTTAGTTGACGAACTCAAGATAGCCAACGTTGGTGTCATTGCACCAACAGACCTATCGCCTGCAGAGAAAGATTTGTTAAAAGATAAAAACTAAAGTCATGACAGTCATTTATATCATCGTAGCGCTCGTCACTGGTTTCTCTCTTTTTGATTACTACGTAAACAAAAACTGGGAAGCAATCACCTCAGTAAGCAGAAATGAAGCTGTTTTTGAACACCGCAACCGCCAATATGGCGCATATGTCCTTCGCTCTGGCTACAACAAACGCATGAGCTTGATCATGGGCGGTTTAGTCGCATTGGCAGCGCTTGGTTTTGTTGCTAACTTGATTATCAAGAATCTTCCGAAGGAAGAAATAGCCAAACCACAAATTAGTGAGAATAACTTTACTATTACTGCACCCAAAGAAGATGTGACGCCACCACCGCCACCACCAGTAACGCCACCACCACCAATGACCGCTACACGAGCGTTTATTGCGCCGGTTGCAGAAGATGATCCAGTGGAGGACGAAATGGCAACTCAGCAACAATTGGAAAACATTGCCATCTCTACGGAGACCAATGAAGGTGAAGAAGGTTGGGAAATCAACATTACTGATGACGGCCCAGCACTTCAAGACACGCCGAACACCACTCCTGAAGAGGTAGTAGACGTTGCCGAAGAAGATGCTGAATTCCCTGGAGGTTATGACAAACTTGCAGAGTTTATTCAAAATAATCTTGTCTTCCCAGATGAAGCTTTGGAAATTGGTGTAAAAGGTAAAGCAATGGTGCGTTTTGTAGTTGAGAAAGATGGTCGCATCTCCAACGCTACAGTTGAACGTCCTATTGTCGAATGCCCAGCATGTAACAAAGAAGCCTTAAACGTTATCAATAAGATGCCAAAATGGGTGCCAGCCAAAAACGCTGGTCGTCCAGTGCGTCTTTGGGTACGCATTCCGGTTGTCTTCGATACCCAATAGATTTTTTACAATTCAACTAAATCCCCATCTCGATGGGGATTTTTTTTCTCCCAATATGCAGTACATACAACATTTTTTAGGAATTCTAGTAGTCGTTCTTTGTATCGGATTCGCAACTTTGCTCCTTACCACTGAGCTTTTCCCTATGGAGACTTGGCGAAAAAATATCCTTGTAGCGGTTTTTATTTTGTATGCTTTGTACAGGGGTTTGCGCGTTTATAATGGATTTAAAAAACAACTAAATGATGGTCAAGATGCACACTAAATTTTTGCTCTTCGGATTGCTTTTCACACTTTTTGCTTGTGACAACAACAATAATCCTTTTGTTTATCAGAAAGATGCTCACGGTAGAGGAAAAACCACGGTATACATTGAAGAGTCCTTTAAACCACTCTTCTCGACCTGCATAGAAACCTTCATGAGTCAATTTCCAAAGGCTAAAATCAAAGGTATATATGGTTCAGAAAACCAACTCATAGCAGATTTCTATGCCAACAAGACCAAAACCATTGTGATTTCAAGAGATTTCAATGAGCAAGAAAAAGCCTACCTCAAGAACAAAAATGTATCTTACCGCAGTGACAAAATTGCCTCTGATGCCATCACCATCATCATGCATCCATCCATGACCGACACCATTTTTAGTGTAGGTCAAATCAAAGCATTATTGTCATCTGATCGTGCAAAATTACCTTCCGGAAAAGCGCTCTCGAATATTGTGTTTGACCAACGCGGTTCAGCCAACTTTAATTACATGACCAACATGCTTCAAATTGAAAAATTAGCACAAAGAGTTTCGGCTGTTCGTTCAAATGAAGAGGTCATCAATTATGTCAAAACTCACCCAAATTCTATTGGTGTAATTGGCCTTAACTGGGTTTCAGATCAAGAAGACCCAGAAGCACTCAACTTTTTAGATGGCTTACGCATTGCAGACATCTACATGACTGACCCAGAAACTGCCTGTAAGCCTTATGCTGGTTTTATCTATACCAAAGAATATCCACTTATTCGCGACATTTGGATGATCAATAAAGGGCGGCGTTCGGGTTTAAATACGGGCTTTGTTCTTTTCATGAAAAAAGACGACAAAGGCCAGTTAATTATTCAAAAATCAGAATTAGTACCGGCACTCACACCCGTCAGACTCGTTTTACAATAAAAAATTCATAAAATAATATCGGGCACAATTTTTGTATCCCAAAAAACTAGGTTATTTTTGGCCGCAAATTGAAAGATTTAAAATTAGAAACCATGAGAAGCATCTTGCTATTTAGCTCCCTCTTACTCTCCGGATTAAGCTTTGCACAAACTTTACAATCAGCTATTTATAAAACTGAAAACGAACGCTACCGCGAAGCTATCAATGACTTTAAAAAATTAGTTGCTGCCGATCCAATCAACGGTGATAACTATTTCTATTTCGGCGACTGCTATTTTGAAATGGAAGAAGTTGATTCTGCAAAAATGATGTGGAAAAAAGGCTACGAAGTAGATAAATTACGTGCATTACCGATGGTTGGTCAGGGTCGTGTATTGTGGTTAGATGGTAAAACTACTGAAGCGAAAGCAGAGTTCACAAAAGCTCTTTTGCTCGTCAAAAAAGATAAGCTTAAAAAAGCTGAAGTCATTCGCGGTATCGCTGAAATTTACATTGAAGCATCCAATAAAAACCTAGATGAAGCTTTGGTTCTTTTGGAAGAAGCTATTATCAAAGACCCCAAAAACGAAGATAACTTTCTATTGAAAGGTGATGCACTTTATGCAAGGAATTCTTCTGATGCCTCTGAAGCGTTAAAAGCTTATAACCAAGTACTCTTGATCAATCCGAAGTCTCCACGTGGTATTGTAAGAAAAGCACTCATATACCAAAGAGCTAAGAACGAAGAAGAAGCCAACAAAATGTACAATGAAGCGAAGGCTATTGACCCAACATATGCCCCTTCATATCGCCTCAATGCAGAGCTTTTTATGATGTTTGGTAAAAACAAGAAAGCAATTGAAAACTGGGAGAAATACCTAGAGCTCAACAATAACCTTGAATCAAGATACCGTTATGCAAATGCGCTTTTTGGCGCAAAGGAATACACAACCCTTTTGCAACAACTTGACTATTTACAAGGAAATGGCCTTTCTAATTTCTATACAGAGCGTATGTATGCTTTTGCCTACAGCGAAAACAACACAGATACACTTGCACTAGACAAAGCCCTTGCTGCATCTGACCGTTTCTTTTCAATTGTTCCTCAAGACAAAATCAGTTACCAAGATTACAAACTACGCGGTACAATCTTACAAAAGAAAGGACAAGACAGTCTAGCAATCGCTGAGTTTGAACGCGCTTCAGCTTTGAGCGAAACCGCTGCTAAAGAACTCTCGACTGAGCTTATCAAAATGTACAACAAAAATAAGATGTACGAAAAAACTATTGCTGCTTATGAGAAACGCAGAATTGCAAATGGTAAACTTACGCCACAAGAAGAATATGATTTTGGAAAAGCCATTTATAGCGGTAGAAACGATTATAAAACTGCCGATAGTATTTTTCAAATGCTGATTAAAACAGACTCTACATATGTACCTGCATATATTTACCGTGCAAGATGTAATTATAAATTAGACACAAATAATGAAAAATGGATGGCGTTTCCATACTACATTAAAGTTACAGAAATTGTCAAGCCAGAAGACCGTTCCCAGGCGTCTAAAAAAACATTTGTATTGGAGTCTTTGCGTTACGTCGCTGACTACTATTCAAAATCTCCTGAAAAAGACCTGATCAAAGCTAAGTTCTATTTTGAAGAGATCTTAAAAGTTGAGCCGAACGATGCTACAGCTAAAAAAGCGTTAGGTATCAAAGATCCTGCGCCGGCAACTACAACTGCTCCAGGTACGCCAGTAAAACCTGCAGGCGCTCCTAAAAACTAATACAGCAAGAATTACTTGATATAATAAGGG
>JBEDCS010000169.1:0-4086 GCA_041176605.1 Bacteroidota bacterium | reverse complement strand
CTGATCAAATTGAAGTTTTTGCCAAAACATATCGGCTTCAACTATACGTTGCTGACGGCCTTAAGAAAACCCCAAGTACTGCGCTTGAAATAAGTAATTTAACACCTAAAATGTCTGTTGGGAATATTTCTTTTACCACCGATAGTTCTGCCTTTTTATGTACGGTTTGCCAAGAAAAGCAAAGTAAACAAGAATGCGAAATCAGATGGGCAAAGAAGCAAAATAATGGCAAGTGGCAACTTGATACCCTCACTATGGTCTTGCCGAATTTTATGGCCAATTACCAAAGTATGCCGCATCTCAACTCGGTAAATGGTGAACAAACACTTTTTTTTAGTGCCAATTCGCCCGATGCAAATGGCGGCTTAGATATCTACTGTGCAACAAAGCAAGCGAATGGTAGTTTTACTGAAATTCGAGCAATCAAAGCCATCAATAGCCCTGAAAATGAATTGAGTCCATGGTTCGACTCTTTGACCAACAGACTTTATTTTTCATCTTCATGGCATTTTGGCTATGGCGGCTACGACATCTTTTATAGTCAACTACAAGCAGATGGAAAATTTGGCCCTGCCATCAATTTAGGTCAGCCCTTCAATAGCCCCGCTAACGACCTCTATTTTTTCTGTGAGGCGGATACCGCTTACTTGAGCTCAAACCGCATCGGGAGTCTCTATGTTTCGCACCCAACTTGTTGTAGCGACGTCTTTACTGGTTTCATAGATAGGCCATTCAAACAAATTCAACAAAAAGACTCGACTACAATTCAAATTGTCAAATTACCCATTGCACTTTATTTTGAAAATGATTGTCCAGATCCTAAGTCAAGGGCTGAAAATACCAATTTGAACTACGAAGAAACTTTTGTCCAATACCAACAGCAGTTCCCGAATTATTTAAAAGGCGTGCAGCAAAATAGAGACAGTAGCGCCGCTCAATTATTAAGCACTGAATTACAAACTTTTTTCTCAGTGGAGGTATTAAAAGGAATGGAAGACCTCGCTATTTTCAGAGCACAGGTTTGGCAAGAATTACAACAGGGCAAAGAAGTGAGTATTCTAGTACAAGGATTTGCCAGCCCATTGGCCAAATCTGACTACAACGTGCATTTGACAAAAAGAAGAATTGACTCCATAAAAAATTACTTTGAAGAAGTGGACAACGGAAAATTTGCCGCCTATATGCAAGCTGAACAAGCAAGGCTGTTATTCGTAGAAGTACCGATGGGCGAATTTCAAGCAAAAAAAGAAGTCAGTGACAACTTCTATGACCAAAGAAATTCAGTTTACTCTACCGGAGCATCCAAAGAAAGAAGAATAGAAATTATTGAATTGCGCTCAAAAGCAGCTAAAAATTAGTTGTAACTTGCGCCCGATTACGTCCAGTATGGAAAAGACAACCCTCATTGCGCAACCAAAGACCCGGCTATATTTCATTGATATGGCCAGAACAATTGCTATTCTTTTGATGTTAGAGGGCCACTTCATCCATGATTCTTTGGCCTTGCAATGGGCCGATGAATCCTACCCTGCTTATGTCACTTGGAAATTTATTAGGGGTTTTACATCGCCTACATTTCTGACGGTTACAGGTTTAGTTTTTACCTATTTGATGCTTGGCAACGAACGGGTTTCCTTCTTCAAAAACATCCGTATTAAAAAAGGACTCAAACGCGTAGTGGAATTGTTATTTTGGGGTTATTTATTGCAATATTATGCTTTCCATGTGCTACAATGCATCGCAGTTGGTATCTTATGTATCATTTTAATCTACGGCGTTTGGCGTAGCGTTCAATTCATTCCTTTGTTTCTTCTGTACGCACTTGCAGGATTAGGGCTATTCCTATCCTATTTATTCTTCGGTCAACTTGGCGAAACCTATTGGCCTACAAAAGCACCTGCATTCATTCAAAATATTTTTCATGGCCCCTATTCACTTTTTCCGATCACCCCACATATGGGCTACACTATGTTCGGTGCTGCCATTGGAGTGCTGATCCATAAACACAAAGAAAAAGTAAAGTCTTGGAAGGTAATTTTAGTCTCCCTCATGCTCGGTTTTTCAATCTACTTTGGCATCAAGACCGTTCTTGTTTCTCTTGAAGCCATTCCAGGTTTTCAAGATTTACGTTTATACCGCATGGATTGGCTACTTCAGAAACTCGGTATTGTGCTTGTCGTACTGGCTACCCTACTTGGCCTTGAAACCTATGTGCTAAAAATTAAGAAAGAAAACCTTTTTCTAAAAATTGGTCAGAATACACTGAGTATCTATATTATTCATATGATGATTCTCTATGGTAGCGTCATCAAATACGGCATCAATGATTACCTTCATCATCAACTTGGGCCCTGGGAAGTCATTCCTTACACCCTTGGTTTTTGGCTTGTTTTTATTGTATTTGTATACTACATAGATGATATTCGTTCGAAACTGCACTTCATTTTGTGGCCAATGAAGAAATACAGCAGTAAGTTATTCGGAATTGAGCTCAAGGAGCCACTCAGACCGTAACTTTTCGTTTCAAGATGCGCTGCCCACAAGCATCTTGAATTTTCACTTTGATCTCGTAAATACCAGGTTTGGCATAGATATGTCTGGCTTTTGGCGTTGGGGCCGTAAAACCGTCTCCAAATTCCCAAATAACACTATTGGCGTTTGGAAAGTTGGCACTGTAATGCACTACTTTTTTATTGGCATCGTTGAGCTTCACTTCAATATCCACGGTATTGACATTAATTCCGTAGCGATTTTTATTTGTAAGAACTGTGGTGCCCGCCAATTCTTGGAGCTGGACTGCAGTCTTGGCATCCAAATTGGCATGATACGTAACTTTAGGCTGAGATCTAAATAAAGCTGCATAAAAACAAGCAGCGGTAAGGTAAGAACCTGTTACGGTTGGATGCTGCAGGTCTTCTTGATAGACTTTAATTTCAGGATAATTAGTACATATGGCTTCCCATGCTTTTCCGACTGGTACAACGGCTAAATTGAATTTATCAGCCACATAATTATACCCGTAATGCACGCGGTCTGACATCGTTTGGTAGTCCCAATAGATGGGCAAGGAATCTTGTTGGAAACCATTTTGATACGCCCAAGTTTGGTACATGAAAACATTTGTACAACGATTATTGGCATAAACAGAATCGAGGATTTGCTTGATGTAAGGCAAGCTTAGTGAATCGATGGTAGCGGTATCTTGTGCCAATTCTCTACTGAAACCTTGAATGACGACGTAATCCCATTTATTTTTTTTAATGGATTGGTATAGTTCTGGCCTTTGGGCATGCATTTCAAATGTATGATTAGATTTTGCATCCATCTGAATATCCACGTTCATACCTTTACTTTTTGCCATTTCTTCGAGGATCTTTGGCATGTTGTTGTAATGCGTATAACTGTTGCCAATAAAAAGCACGCGAATGGGTTGTGCTGTAACCAAAACGCTCAAGAATAATCCAATGAGTAATCCAAAGCTTTTCATGCTGTTGCTTAGTTATTTACTTTGTAAAAGTGTAGCCACCGCTGCAAGCTCCTCAGGTGTCGGGTTCAATTTAGGGCCACTGAAATTGATGTCATTTATTGTTTGAAGTGGTATGAGGTGTATGTGCGCATGTGGGACTTCAAGACCTATTACACTCACACCAATTCTTTTACATGGAATATGTACTTTTAATACATGAGCGACATCTTTAGCAAAAGCCCAAAGCTTTTGATAAGCTTCATCTTCTAGGTCAAAAATATAATCTGTTTCTTGTTTAGGAATAACGAGTGTATGCCCCATTGCTAATGGCTGTATGTCAAGAAAAGCCAAAAAGTCTGCAGATTCTGCAACTTTAAAACATGGTATCTCACCATTGACTATTCTTGTAAAAATACTTGCCATTATCTTGATATTGAAATGATTTCAAAATTCATGATGCCACCTGGCGTTTGAATCTCAGCGATATCTCCAACTTTCTTTCCGAGCAAACCTTTACCAATAGGTGATTCAATTGAAATTTTACGCACTTTGATGTCTGCTTCATTTTCAGCAACAAGCGTATACTCAATTTCCATACCATTCATTTGATTTTTGATCAA
>JBEDCS010000168.1:0-8745 GCA_041176605.1 Bacteroidota bacterium | reverse complement strand
CCGTTGTAGTGCTGTTCTTTGGCAATCAGGGCTTTGAGCTGATCAAATTCGTTTTGATTGAGTAAAGACGAGCTGTTTTTTTCAATGATATCTTCTAGGACTTGACCTAAGGCTGAAAAAGCGCTGATGATTTGCTGTTGTTCCACGTTGCAAAAGTAAGGTTTTAATTTTTTTTGTTGCCTAACGCACAAAACTATCGCTCAGTCGTTATTATATTTGCACAAAATTTTTGGCTTATGGCAATCATGATTACTGACGAATGCATTAACTGCGGGGCTTGCGAGCCAGAATGTCCGAATAATGCAATTTATGAAGGTGGCGCTGAATGGAAATACGCAGACGGCACTTCACTGAAAGGCATGATCCAAACCCTCAACGGCGAAGACATCTCTGCTGACTTTGCCTATGAGCCAGTCAACATGGATGTTTATTACATCGCTCATGAAAAATGTACGGAGTGCGTAGGTTTCCATGACGAGCCGCAATGTGCTGCAGTATGTCCTGTGGATTGCTGTGTCGATGACCCTGACTACCGCGAGTCTGAAGACGAACTTCTTGCCAAGAAGAACTTCATGCACCTCTAAAACAAGGTGAACGGCCGAGTTAGCCATCTCTTCTTAGAACAAGCCAAAGATGGCACCATTGTTTACCCCAAGAACGCACCTCAGCAAGCGTTCGAACTAATAGAATCCAGCAACCATTTCTATTTTTACCTAGACGCCAACAACCCTTTGTTTACCATTTACGGGCATTGGTTGGGTTACAATATCACGCTTTTGCATTTTATTGCACTGGGCCTTAGTATCCTATTACAAATACTCAGTTTAAGAAAAATCAATCGGCTTATTGCAGAAAGTAAGTTCTTCAAGCGCTGGTCTTTGCGTTTTCTAAAACTGACTTTATGGTTGTTTTTAGTACTCGGAAATATTGTGGTGTTCTTGGGCATTGACTACTACGAAACCCAGATTCATTTTCGCTATCATCAAATTCATGCGCTCAAAGGCCAATCTAAAACCCAACTCAAAAAAGCCCTAGAAAACCCAGCCATGTTTGAAGCGCAGCAAACCAGCAAACTATGTTTTCAGCTGTATATTAAAAATGGTAAGAAATGGCACACCCAACGCGAACATGCTGTTTTGTATTTCAAAATGGACGACACCCAACAACTCCATTTTTTACGTTCGAGTCAATTTTTAAAATGGAAACAAGCTGAAGGAAGCCTGAAAATCATGCGGGCCAAATCGCAGTATATCGTTGTTGAAAAACAGGATAAAAAAGGGAATGTACATACAGCACTTTACCATCCCAACGGTCAGAAAATATACTTTCTAGAAGCACCGCGAAAAGATCCTGCGAAGCGCATTTTATTGTTTGTCAATGGCTATAGGCCCGTATCTTCCTCTCAAAATTTAGATAAGGTCAAAGACCAAATCTTGCAAAAAGGTTTAGAGCATCCGAACTCCAAGAACCTCATCTGGCGTTCAGATGCTTATGATTATTGGCCAAAAAACGGGCAAATGGTGCAGCAATTTATTCAACGCATCCAGCCCGACCTCGTGTGTTATGCCGATGGGCATCATTCCATCGAGACCTCCAACCACCGCAATATTTTAAATTTTGCAAGCAAAGCCAGTGTTTATCCTCAGCCTTGTGCAACTCAAAAACACCATTGCTACACGACCACAATTACTGAAAATCAAAAGATACGCACCTATGATCTTTTGGCCACTCAATCGAACAGAGAAGGATTTTTACAGCGCTATCGCGCAGGGAAATTAGCCGCACTTAATTTCTTACAAGAAATTCAAGGCTTAGCTGATTTTTCGGCAAATGATACGCTTTATGTCGTGAGTCATAGCATGGGGCATGCCTATTTCTGTGGAATGGCGGCTGTGCTCAAAAATCATATACAATTTGCCAATTATTATGCACTTGCCCCTGAAAATGCCAATGGCAGGCGTTTTGACATCCGACATTGGAGGCAGGTTTGGCAATACGGCACTGTGCTGCACGGCAGACACAAACATGCTTTGTGCGAGCAAGATGGCGTGGCTCCGCAAGTTAAAATGAGTGGCCTTCCGAAGCGTTTTCAAATAGGCTTTCCTGCCAATCAAAGCAAACGACTCGGGTATTTTGCTGCGCACTACGTGGGTTACTTCGACTGGATTTTTGAGCTCAGAAAAGAGCAGCCAGGAGCAGTACAACGCTGAGCGCTGGCCATCAGAAAGGTTCAAACTT
Source organism: Bacteroidota bacterium (assembly GCA_041176605.1). Lineage (GTDB taxonomy): Bacteria > Bacteroidota > Bacteroidia > Flavobacteriales_D > Crocinitomicaceae > UBA952. Next base: position 6,507 of record JBEDCS010000168.1, on the reverse strand, counting down.
ACTGAGCTTCAATTCGATATAAGACGCCCCAACCTGGCCGTTGTGCCATTGTGCATCGTGCATTTGAAGGCCTGGATTGGCATTGACCAAAACACTTATTTCATGTTTGAGCCTCCCCTCTCCGGCACCGTGTATCACCTTGAATCGGGGTGTGCGTTGCTGGTATTGTAGGTTGCAAAACTTTTTAAAGGCCGAGAGCTGAGCAAGTAAAAGCTCATGGGTTTGTAGTGTTGCCGGCAAGTCCAGGGCTTCTGCGTGCAAGTCTATGACGCTTTCTTGAACCATTTTTCCGGTTGTTGTTTTTGCCCTGGATTGATCCTCATTTTTAATGACGACCACCTTGGCATCGATTGGCTTTCTTGTTACCACAAACTTGATGGCGACGCGCTGCTCAAAACCAAATTCGTCTTGGACAACCAATTCATGGTGATCGATGGACTTGACAATAAAGACCCCCACCTCGTGTAACAAACTGACTTCCTGTTCTAGTTCAAACATCATTGGAAACGCAGTGCTTTGATTGGGCTAATTCTTGCCACTACCCTACTTGGCAGTAACAACGCTACCATGCAAACAATAAACGTGAGCACATTGATGCCCAAAAAGTGTAGCCAAGAAAACGCAACCGGCACGGCATCGATGTAATATACCTCCGGATTGAGTGTGAATATTTTAAATTGAAATTGAATCCAAATCAGTACCGCAGACAACACATTACCGATAATCAATCCCCGCAATATTAAATAGGAGGCTTGATACAAGAAAATAATCCGAATAGAGCGGTTATTTGCTCCTAGCGCCTTTAGCAAACCTATGAATTGGGTGCGCAAGACAATGAGTACAAGTAAGGCGGAGCCAACATTGATGACCCCAATAAGCAACATTAGCACCACGATAATGAGCACATTGACATCTAAAAAACTCAGCCAAGCAAAAAGATCGGCCTCTACATCTTGAATAGAATTGACTTGTAATAGGTACCCATTGGTTGGCCTCATTTCAAGGATTTCTTTGAGTTCTTTTTGCACTTGTGCTAGCGCTGAAAACTCTGCTATATTCACTTCATAGCCCGAAATATACTGCGCTTTTGTCCCGGTGCCATCTTGAAAATAAAAGTGAATGGGGCCATATTTGGTTTGGATCGCCTGATGCGTGGTGCCATCGATCAGAAATAGGGGTTGCCCCGCTTCGTCAAGAATAAGGTCAGTATAAGTAATTGGGCGTGGTGCTTGAATGGTAAGTTGTGCTTGATCGATTTGTTCAATAACGCCTGTTGATGGGTTGACCTTGAGTGCTTTTACATGATAAGTGGTGTCTTTTAAAACCGCTACGCGATAAGCGGTATACATTTCTGGACCTACACCCCAATCGAACAACAGTTTTTCAGACGAACCCTGTACTTCAACTGCAATGGTCAATTGCTTGTCATCAAAAAGTGGCCTCAATGAGATACTGGTGCCAAAATCGTTCATTTGCTGAACAGCCGGCAAGCTGGCATACACTAATTTTTGATCGTATTCTGCAAAGCCCGTTTCATAGATGCCCACCACCTTCATTTTTTTCAGGATGGGTTGGTTTTTGACATAATAAACCGAAACGATGTCATTGAGCGCGTAGTTCAATTTTTGAGCGATGGCTTTTGAAATAACGATTTCATCTTGCTTAGCAGTATTCAGCAAGCGCCCTGCGACGAGGTTTTTCTGGAGAAAATCAAAGGAGTAATTTTGGTCTACCCCCTTGAACATGACGCCAAAAATATCTTGTCTTTGAACGATTGAATCTTTGGTTTGCAGTACTTGAATGGTATCTGAAAATGTTTGAGACTGCAGCATGGCAGGCTTGAAGGCCACTGCATGCAAGCCATCTACGCCCTTAACAGCGCTGATTTCATCGATAAAAGGAATGCGCTTATCGATGGGCTCTGCTTCAAAAATATGGGCCGAACCCGCTTTGGAGATGAAAAAAGGCGCGTTGAACCCGATTATCTTGGCTTTTATCTCTTGTTGAAAGCCCGCTACGATCGCCAATGTTAAACTATTCACTAATATTGCCAAAGCAATACTAATAATGGAAATGCGCACAATTGGTTTGGTACGTTGCAAACCAAGGTGTTTTTGCCTGATCAGCCTAGATGATATGAAACGTTCAAAAGACAAAAATTCACTTTTAGTTCTCCAAAAATACACAAAGCTTTTGGCTTGGGTGGTCCTTCAAACATTTTTACTTGTTTCCTGCGGGCTCGTTGAAAACAAAGATCCCAAAGCTATTGAACTCCCATTTGCAGAAACGATCGTTATTGAAGAAGATTCCATAGAGGTTAGCCAGCTTACCGCGGTGCCACATACCTATCAAAAACCCACGCTGCAGAATCCGGTTTTAGGGATTGACCGCCTCCATCTTTTTGTCGATTCTTTGAAAAATAAACGCATTGCGGTAGTGAGTAACCAGACTTCTGTTGTCAATGGCATCCACCTCGTAGACACGTTATTGGCGCTTCAACTTCAGGTCATCAAGGTGTTTTCTCCAGAGCACGGTTTTCGGGGCGACCTCGATGCAGGGCAGCACGTCAGCCACAGCATCGATGAAAAAACGGGTATTCCGCTGGTTTCGCTGTACGGATCCAATAAAAAACCAACTGATACGCAATTGGCTGATGTAGATATTGTGATTTACGACATCCAAGATGTGGGTGTGCGTTTCTACACTTATATTTCTACACTGCATTACGTGATGGAAGCCTGTGCTGAAAATAAAAAGCAATTGGTTGTACTGGACCGCCCTAATCCGAATGGGCATTATGTAGATGGCCCAGTTTTGGAACCGCAGTTTAAGTCTTTTGTCGGCATGCACCCAGTCCCGATTGTTTATGGCATGACCATCGGTGAGTATGCCATGATGATCAATGGCGAAGGTTGGTTGCACAAAGGCATACGTTGCAGCCTTTGGGTAATCCCGTGCAAAAACTACAAACACAAACTCAAGTATACGTTGCCTGTAGCGCCTTCGCCTAATTTAAGAACAGATGCCGCTATCACTTTGTACCCGAGCTTGTGTTTATTCGAGGCAACCACCATCAGTGTGGGGCGCGGAACGGATCAGCCTTTCGAGGTTTACGGGCATCCTAAATTTCCTGCGCTGGCTTATCAATTTATGCCGATCCCAACCATTGGCGCCAAAAGCCCACTTCACTTGAATAAACTCTGTCAGGGTTATGACCTGCGTAGCAGCACGGTCAAAAGAAGTTACGAGCTCAACTTGAATTATTTGATCAATGCACGTGATTTATTGGGTGATACCAATGTTTTCATTGATCAACCTGCATTTTTTAATCGTTTGGCAGGTACTGCTAGCTTAAAAGAACAACTCGAAAAAGGATGGTCTGCCAAAGAAATCAGAGAGACTTGGCAAGCAGGCCTCTCTGAATTTATGAGTATTCGCAAAAAGTATTTGCTCTACGAATAGTTTAGTTAGTCGTTACGGTGATGTCTATTTCAATAAGGTCACATGACCTGTGAATTGAATGGCCTCTTCATCTTCTTTCATCTTGAGACTGATCACCCATGTGAACGCACCATCTTGGACAGCTCTGTTGACGCCTGCGCCGTAGGTTCCGTCCCAACCATAATTGTCATCATAGGATTCAAAGACAAGCTCGCCCCAACGGTTGTAAATCGCGAACCTGTAACTCGATTCGACATAACGGTTGTTGATGATTGGTTTAAAGGTGTCATTGGTTCCATCCTGATTTGGCGTGAAGGTATTTGGCACATAAAGTAAGAACTCTTCTCGGACAATCACCGTTACATTGGCTGTATCGATACAACCCAATTCGTTGGTGGCCGTTAAGGTGACTAAATATTCACCCACCGCATCATAGACATGGATTGGATTGGTGGCTACACTTGTGTCGCCGTCACCGAAGGTCCAGTCGTAGTACAAGGCATATTGAGACTGGTTATCAAAGAAGAAGGTGGCATCATCAATGAGGTGAACGGTGTTGTCTACAAAGAAATCGGCAATTGGCGCAGGCACCACGCAAACTAAATCTTCTGCTGTATCTGCTACCGTACAACCGTTCGTTCCGGTTACGTAAAGAGTGATGTCGTAGCAACCTGGCTGCGCGAACTGATGATCCACTTGCCCAAATTGATATGAATCTTCACCATCACCAAAGGTCCAATACACATTGGTAGTGGTATCCTGAACGGTATCCGTGAAGATGACATTGACATACTCACACGCTTCAGTGATAGATGCCGTAAAGCCTACTTCTGGAGACTCCAATACATCGATGAGCACAGACATACTGTCTTGGCAAAGCGTCTGAGCATCAGTTGCAATTAATGTAACTTCATAAACTCCGAAATCGGCATAAACGTTATATCCATCATAAGTTGTGGCTGAATCGCCATCGCCATAAGACCATTCATAGGTGCTATTGCCTACAGAATTATTATCAAAGAGCACAGGTAAATCAGAACATTTCAATTGTGTCACGACGTCAAAGTCAACATCAACTGGTGGCTGAACACTTACCGCAATTGTATACGGGCCAGAGTTACATCCATAAGGTTGTGATACTAAATCAATTTGATAATTCACAACCTGTTGCACCGCAGATAAGTTCACTAAAACATCATTGATTTGATCCGAATATTGTGTCGTGAGCGTTTCACCGTCGACATTCGGATTACTCTGTGCAATCCAAGAACTTGTTGCTGCAATGGTAGTCTGGATATCAATATCTGTATTTTCACCAGAACAAATGGTGAGTGGCAAGTTTTGTAAATAAGCCCAAGGATTGACTGTAATAGTGAACGTTTCGGTGGTGCCGTTACAAGTCAAGCCCGCATTAGTGTAGGAAGGTAGCACGTCAACTTGAGCTACAACAGGGCTAGATCCTGGGTTTAATCCTACAAAACCAGCAATATTACCTACGCCACCAGCAGCCAAACCAATGCTTGTTTCCGTATTAGTCCATGTGTAAAGCGTACCTGGTACAGCTCCACTGAACTGAACTGGCAACACGTTTTCGTTATGACATACTACCTGATCTGCAATTGGCTCCACATTCGGACGCGGATTCACGGTGATGGTCATCTGTTCTGTATTGCCTAAACAGGTCGTATTCATGTTCGTGTAAGCGGCCTGTACGATGAGCGTAGCAACTAAAGGAGCGTTGGTGTTGTTCATCGCCATAAATGGTGCAATATCACCTGTGCCAGCAGAAGCTAAACCAATTGCTACCGTGTTATTGATCCAATTATAAGCCGTTCCCGGAACAGAGCCCGTGAAGTCAATGATTTGCGTAAAGTCATTGGCACAAACAACTTGATCTGTTGGGTCAAGAACATTTGGTATTGGATTGACGACATACAAGAAGGTATCGATATTGCCTTGACAAGTGACGCCAGCATTGGTGTATGTAGCATTTACAATGATTTGAGCAATATTTGGCACGTTATTGTTTGTATTGCCTACAAACGATGGAATGACATCAAAGCCATTTGACTGATTGAGCCCTATCGTGAGGTTATTATTGGTCCAGGCATAATCTGTACCCGGAACAGGCCCTGTAAACACCACACTTGGAATGGCTTCGTTGTCACAAACAACCACATCTGCTTGCGCTACAACGGCAGGGATTGGGTTGATCGTTACTGTGAAATCCTGAGGAATTCCTTGACAGGTCACACCATTATTAGTGTAATTAGGCGTGTACGTAATCTGAGCAACTAGTGGAGAAGTGCCTTGATTCCAACCAATGAAGTCCGGAATATTGCCGATTCCTGAAGAGGCCAAGCCAATAGATGGAATCGTGTTTGTCCAGGTGTAATAAGCATTCGGTAAGGTACCCTGCATGACCACGCCATCGACAAATTCACCACTACAAATCACTTGATCTGGAGCATCAGCCACTTGTGGAGTCGGATTAACCGTAATGGTAAACGTTTCAATATTACCGAAACACTGAACTTGATTATTTGTGAAGCTAGCCGCTAGTTCAATGGTAGCAGTTACCGGGTTAAGGCCGTTATTAATCGCTGTAAAGGCAGGAATATTACCTTGACCAAAACTTGGAAGCCCGATCGTGTTATTATTATTCGTCCAATTGTAAGTGGTGTTGATGACTGTACCTGTGATAAATGTCAATGGAACAGTTTCCCCAGCACACACCACCATATTTGGTACACTATTGAAGTTTGGAATTGGGTTCACCGTAATATAGAAGGTATCGATTGGGCTGCTACATGTTGTATTGTTGTAGGTATCAATAGCCTGCACCTGAATCATGGCGGTTACAGGAACCGTTGTTGAAATTGAAGGAATAAATGGCAAGATGTCGCCAGTTCCGTTAGCCGGTAAGCCAATCAAAGTTTGGTTATTGACCCAAGTAAAGGTTGCCGTCGGTACTGTACTTGCGAAGGTGATTCCGTTGAGCAGCGTACCGCTACAAACCGTAACATTTGGTGTTGGGGTCATCGCCGGTGCAGGATTCACGGTAAT